>NZ_VPDJ01000061.1:0-1588 GCF_013417755.1 Acinetobacter sp. YH12231 | reverse complement strand
TATAATCAGCGAAGAATTCAAAAAGGCTTGGATTTTAAGACACCAAATCAAATGGCAGAAGACTTTTATCGGTTAGCTGCCTAGAATCTCCCAAGTGAAAGTCTCCTGCTAATTCAGCACACATCAACTCTGGTAGTGCTTAAAGAAAATAGCCCTTCATGTGGTAGTTCAATGATTTACGATGGTCAATTTAATGGGAATAAGATCTATGGCAATGGAGTTACCTCCGCTTTGCTTAAACGTCATAATATAAAAGTCATTTCAGAAGAAACTTTTTGGCAACTTTTACCCTAGTTCCTCCGCTTTTATTTAAAATCTTCATGCAACTCCAACCACGCCCCCCTTTGCAATATCAAGTCTCTTCGGTATTTAGAGATATAGTGAGGTAATAATCTAAGAAGCATATCCATTACTTCCACATCAGTTAAAAAGTAGTGGTTCAATTTTATGCTGTAATTCTTTAACAATTTTAGCAAGCTGATCATGTAAAACTAACCAACATTGCTCATGACCTTGCCCAATATATTCATCTATTATGAGTTGCAAAATGTCTTGATCTATCTGACTTAAGAATTCTAAAAACCATGTCGCAGCAACATCCTTGGCAACTATTGTTTTATGATCTAATGTATAAGCTATACGGCATAGCGCTAAAATTTGATTACATTCATCCTGATCGTCTTTCCAATGAGCAATAATTTGTGGATAAGTTTTTTGCATGGCAAATATTAATTGTTCATAGCTAATTGGATTTAACCAATCGCAAATATCAGGTCCAAAGATAGTAATGTTATGTAATTGGGCAGTTTTAAGTAAAATACTAATATCTGGATCAGATTGACTATAAAGTAATTCACCTTTGAGTAATTCTTCTCTCAACCACTCGCCATATTGTAGCTGATATGTATATGGATGATTTTTATTGGTAATACTCCCTTTTTCTAATATCGTAATTTCTAAGGCACGCGCTGTAGCATGACCAATCGGAACAGATATATTTAGAAAATTCTGCGCTAATTGTTTTCTTTCCTGATCGGTAATTTCACGTTCAATAATAACTAAAATATCAAGATCACTTTTATGTTTTAAACCACCATCAACATACGAACCATATAAATAAATAGCATAAAGCTTATCTTTAAAATTTTTTTGTAAAAGCTGTTTTACACTTTCAACTTGGCGACACTCTTCATCATTTAAGCTTTGCATATGATTTTTAATTTAAAAAAATAAGTAATGAATTCATAGAGCATTATACAGAATAAGTGTAAATAATTTAATCAATTAGTAAATAACATACTATTTTTACAATATATTTACTTTCAATATAGAGTTTAATACATAAAACTCTATCAATCAAAAAAAGCTTGAAACAACATCTGAATAGTAAGAGTCATTTCCTCCTCACTTAGAGATGGATCCGGAAATTTGAACAACTCCTATAAGTGATACTCTGCTCCTCAAATGATGTTATAAACATCAATATATGGAGTATTTTATGGCACGTAGACCAAGAAGAAATCATTCAAACGACTTTAAGGCTAAGGTAGCACTTGCTGCGATCAAAGCAGAAAAAACACTTGCTGAA
>NZ_VPDJ01000060.1:0-1732 GCF_013417755.1 Acinetobacter sp. YH12231 | reverse complement strand
GAATTTGTTGAATAACATCTGCTAAATCACTAATTGGCTGTGTATAGCGTTTTCCATATTTAAAGGCGAGGATAGTAGAAAGAAAAAAGCCTGTTAATAGCACTAAAAACAGCCAGATAAAGTCAACGGAGGTAACTGAAAATTCATTTGAATTAATAACTTGTGTATTTAGAAAACCTATTTTTATCGCCCAGCTATAAACAAAATAGCCAATCATGAAAGATAACAGCGTAATGCCTAAATTGAATAGGCTCATCATGATAATAAACTGGAAGTTAATTCCAACAGAATTTTTAAAAAAGTTAAATTTCATGATTTTGATCTAAGCGATACCCCACGCCACGGACATTGATTAATAAGCCATTTACATCATTTTCTTCAAGTTTTTTGCGTAATTTGCTGATATGGCTATCTACAGTGCGATCTAAAGCATCACTTTCAGGCATACAGTTTTGGATCAATTCATTACGTGTAAAGACTTTATTCGGTGTTTTTGCCATCAAAAACAGTATCTTATACTCAGTTAACGTAAGGTTGAGCAACTGATTTCTTTGACCATTTGAAATGTAAACTTGATGATGATCTGGATTAATTTCAATATTTCTATAACGAATAATATTAGTTATTTCCATATTTTGGCTTGTACTTCGTCTAAGTACGGCTTGTATTCGTGCAATCACTTCGTTTGGGTTAAATGGCTTAATAATAAAGTCATCAGCACCCATTTTTAGCCCCATGATCTTATTCACTTGATCATCTAAGGCAGTCAGCATAATGACAGGTAAATGACTTGTTTGACGGATGATTTGTAGAATTTCCCAGCCATTTAGTTTGGGTAATTTAATATCAAGGAGAATCAGGTCGATAGAGTTGGCTTTTAGGCACTCTAAAGCTTGTTGTCCATCCAATGCACGGATGACCTGCATGTTTTCATTTTTTATGTATTTTTCAAGAATGTCACCAATATCATAATCATCTTCTACAACGAGAATGACGCTGTTTTCGAAGCTGTGCTGTAGATTTGGATACATATATTTTATCTTAGATGAAGTAGCTATGCATTTTAACATTTAATTGTGTAATGGAGATGATTAGACGAGCAGTCATTTATATTTGTAATTGAGGGGTGACATATAATAAAATTCGTTGCATATCAGTATTAATGAACAAAATGTCAATTATCATTCATTTAACATAATGGCTGTTATACGAAACGAGAGTGTTAGAACCCATTTAAAGTGTCTATATTCTCACCAATAAAAATGTCCGGTTTCTCCGAGGTAAAATATGACTTTTGAACAAAAATAAGCCATTGTTTATTCTTTTTATTTCCAACAAAATTCCAGAACTCATCTACTTCGAGAGATTCATAATGACTTTGCTGAGGCTGAATTTCATAGGTTGATTCAGTTAAAGTACGTAAAACTTTACCGATACTGATGCGCTCAACTTCAGCAATATCTCGTATACCGCTGCCTCTGACCATCAACTGTAATATTTTACGAGTAATACCTGACTTACATCCTAGATAGCTCAGTGCATGATCACCAATAAACTGACGTTTACAGTCTTTGCACTGATAGTTTTGTTTCCCATCTACTTTGATACCATTTTTCTTTATACTATCACTGAGGCAGGTTGGACATTTGATTGCTAGAGTTATTTGCATTTCTCTATTTTATCAAAATCCAATCGGCTTTTTCTTCAGCATACTTTTTGAAACACTACCAAA
>NZ_VPDJ01000059.1:0-1789 GCF_013417755.1 Acinetobacter sp. YH12231 | reverse complement strand
TATCCGCCCAAAAACGTGCCATTCATGTGCAATTTTCCAACCCTGCGTTGAATGACGAGCTTTTTATTCAACGTATTGATGGGGAGCATGTCTTAAACCAAGGCCTGCAAGCGACTTTGATTTGCCTATCTACGAATGCACTTATTCCACTAAAACAATTTATTGGCGTACAAGTCGCCGTTGATCAAGTGACCGATCAGGGCGAACTCTTCCGCACCACGGGTATTATTACCGAAGCCACCCAAGGCCAGAGTGACGGTTCACTCACGCTGTATAAACTCACTTTAGAGGATGCAACATCGCTGTGGCATAAACGCCGCAACAGCCGTGTGTTTATGAACAAATCTGTTCGCGATGTCAGTGAAACTCTCTTTAAAGAATGGCAAAGCAAAAGTCCGCTCTTTGCTGCCAGTCTAACGCTAGATCTAAGCGGTTTAAGTCAGAACTATGATGTACGACCTTTCATCATGCAGTCGAATGAAAGCGATTATGACTTTTTAACGCGTCTTTGGCGCAGTGAGGGTATCAACTGGCTCATCGATGAAGCGCAGCTGAAAGTGCCGCATTCCTCAGCGCCAATTGAAAAACAAAAACTCCGCCTGATTGATGACAATAGCCAATATCAAGCACTCAGCCGTCGTAGTATCCGCTTTCATCGCTCTAGTGCCACAGAAAAACAAGACAGCATCACCAGCTTGATCGGTGAACGTAGCATTCAGCCGACTGCGGTACACATACAGCGCTGGCAAGCCGATGGACTCAGCCAAGAAGAAGGCGCAGGCTCAGTTCAAAGCAAACATCAGCATAGCCAAAGCCAAGACAATGCCAGCTTAAGTCTAGAGCAAGCATGGCATATCAGCCCTGCATGGATGCAAGACTTAAAAGGCGAAGACCAAGCTACCGCTTCATCAAACAGTCAGATTGAAAAACTGAATCAAAACCTAACGCGCTACCACGAGCTACAATCGAAAAAATTCAATGCACAATCGACTGTGCGCGATACCCAAGTCGGCTATTGGTTTGAGCTGAATGAACACCCAGAAATCGATCAACACAGTGGTGCAGACAAGCAATTTTTAATCACAGAAAAGAAATTCTATAACCAAAATAATTTACCCAAAGATCTTACAGAACAAGTCAATCAACTGATTGAACAAAGCCAGTGGAATATTAAACCCATCCATGAACAGGCCGAGCGTCAGGCCAATCAGCTCACATTGCAACGCCGCAGTATTGCGACGGTTCCTGAATATAACCCACTTGAACACCGTCCAAGCACCCATCCGCAACGTGCTAAAGTCGTTGGACCAAGCGGTGAGGAAATACATGTCGATGAATGGGGACGAATCAAAGTCCGCTTCTTATTTACCCGTGGAGATGACCACAGCCATGATGGCGGTGCAGGCAGCAATGACAATGACACGGACTCTGCATGGGTAGATGTACTGACTCCATGGGCAGGTGAAGGTTATGGAGCACGATTCTTACCGCGCATTAATGAAATCGTGGTCATCGATTTCTTTGACGGCAATATCGACCGACCATTTGTGGTGGGGCGTATACATGAGGCACAGCGCAGTCCAACCCAATTTGATAGTAAAGGCAAACTGCCAGACACAAAAAAACTAGCGGGAATAAAAAGTAAGGAAGTCCAAGGGGAAGGCTTTGGACAACTGCGCTTTGATGACACCACAGGACAAATTTCGACACAATTACAAAGTACCCATGGTGCTACCCAGCTCAACCTCGGTAACCTCAGTCATCCCAAAGAAACCGCAGAAAGTGCAGG
>NZ_VPDJ01000058.1:0-2004 GCF_013417755.1 Acinetobacter sp. YH12231 | reverse complement strand
CACTGCTTCGCAAGGCTAAATGAGTTTTACTATGATCAGCTACCCCAACAAAACAAGGTGGCTTAACTAGAGCGGAATATCACTTATAAATACGCTTTTAGTTGTTCAAACATGTGGGACCACCTCTTTGGTCAATTATTAGCAAGATGAATTTATTTTTAATCAGTCTAATAAAAAAGAGTGCCATATGGCACTCTTTTGATTTAAGTACAAATTAACCTTTATTGCATTTTGGATCTTGACCTAATGCACGAAGTTTATCCTGCTCTAAACGTTTTTTTAATACATTTTGATTGGCATTGTCTGTCAGAAGACTGCCACGTATTGTATAGATTGTAAGCTTAGATGAAGTTGAATCTATAGGCGTAATTGTAGTCTTAAAAATATAAGTCCCATATGGCGGTCTGCCATAAAAAGTCCCAATATTATTTTCACGATCTAGGTTAGCTTCAACTTTCAAATAATCATTATAAGTCCTGTATTCCACGCATTTTCCATATGCCTGCTTTAAGTTTGCATAGGATTGTACATAGTCCAAAGGAACTTCTACTGAACCACCACCATTGATTGATTTTGTGACCAATTCAGTTTCTGAGGTTGGTAGCATCATTCGTACGCAGCCTTGGAGCAATAACAGTGAAGTTAATAGCCCTAAGCCAGTAGCTGTTTTAATAAACTTTGACTTTTTTAAGGTTTGCATGCTCAACACCTTCAACAATACGTTTTGTAATAACAATAGATTCTGGCTCAGTCGCTTTAAATCGAGAGTCAACTTCATATTCAGCAATGAAAACTAGAGGTTTTGTATTTGGATTACGATCTACGCCAATCACATAATCTTTATTTTCTTCTAAAGTCACGTTTTTGATCTCAGTAAAGTAACTATGATTTCCAATGCCACTTACGAAAACAATGTCGTGTTGACCAACAGGTAGTTTGAGTTTCACCTGCGAATGATCAAATCTTGTTTGTGTAGTTGATGGGCTGAGTAGTGAGTTTTCTACAAATTTCACACGTTGCTGGTCAAAAGTGTAAACCGTGTAAGGGTACGCACTTAAAGAACCTGATCCTTGGAAAAACTCATAAGGAATTGTTTTGATCGTGGCATATTTTTGGCCCGAGCTCACGAGTTGGTTAGCATAAGCTTCTCGCTTTTCTGAAATAGGTGCATTTGCAGCAGTATTTAGGTAGCGTGCTTCCTTTGGAATGTGTAGCGGTAACATAGAAACTGACTTTTTATTATCAGCAGTTTCTACAACTTGACACCCGGTTAATAGACCAAATAAGCCTAAAAGTAAAAGTGGTTTAATATGCATTATTGATCCAAATTTATTCATAATTTTTGGTAAGCATAATTTACTTAAAATATATTTCGACTGAAATACATTAGGAAATAATTAAATCTAATGGATTAAATTATAATCAATATACTTGTTCAATTTTATCTTTTCTTCTTCGGGCACTTCTTGCCATTTCCACCCGGCAGGCAATCACAGGCCTGACCATCGCCGTCGCGGTCTAAACTTTTCCAACCTGTTTGTCCTGATTTCTTTCTTTGTTCATACCATTTCTGTGCTTGCTGCTGAGTACTAAAGTCAGCACACTTTTTTGCATAAACTTGAATGGAAGTGAACCCCAAAATTAAAATGAGTAAAAATTTCATAAATTATTTTAAAAGTAGAAAAGTCATGCAAATCTTATCAGTAAATTTACCGTGTGACAAAAAGTACACAATTTGTTAAATTAAGTAAAAATATAACATTCTTGGGGTATAAAGTGAACGGTATTACAATTTTTTTGCTTATATGTGTAGCACTTTTGGGGGCGGCTTTTTATTTTATATATGGGAAATATAAAGCAAAAGAAACTGAGAATACTAGGGTGTGTTGACATTTACAGCCGATAAATTGAGCTAAAGAGGCAACCATATAAATATACAAGCTAAAGCAACAGCGCTTTGATAGTTACGTTTTAGCTTATCGTATCTTGTGGCAATTCCTCTAA
>NZ_VPDJ01000057.1:0-2230 GCF_013417755.1 Acinetobacter sp. YH12231 | reverse complement strand
GCTGACGCACACCATCGCCCACCGGGTGGGTCGCTATCTGGAACGGCAAGGCCTGCTGGAACGGGATGTCGAAAACAGCTATCTGGCCTCGGATGCGGTGGATGACGACCCGATGACACCCCTGCTGGGGCACTCGATCACTTACCGTATCGCTGTCGGTTCACAGGCGGGGCGAAAGGTGTTCACTTTGCAAACTCTGCCGACCAGTGGTGATCCGTTCGGTGACGGGATTGGCAAGGTAGCCGGGTCCAGCCTGCACGCCGGCGTGGCGGCCAGGGCCGATGAACGCAAGAAGCTCGAACGGCTGTGCCGGTACATCAGCCGCCCGGCGGTATCCGAGAAGCGGCTGTCGTTAACACGAGGCGGCAACGTGCGCTACCAGCTCAAGACGCCGTACCGGGACGGCACCACGCACGTCATTTTCGAACCATTGGATTTCATTGCAAGGCTGGCCGCCCTGGTACCGAAGCCCAGAGTCAACCTAACCCGCTTCCACGGGGTGTTCGCACCCAACAGTCGGCACCGGGCGTTGGTCACGCCGGCAAAACGGGGCAGGGGCAACAAGGTCAGGGTGGCTGATGAACCGGCAACACCAGCACAACGGCGAGCGTCGATGACATGGGCGCAACGGCTCAAGCGTGTTTTCAATATCGACATCGAGACCTGCAGCGGCTGCGGCGGCGCCATGAAAGTCATCGCCTGCATTGAAGACCCTATAGTGATCAAGCAGATCCTTGATCACCTGAAGCACAAAGCCGAAACCAGCGGGACCAGGGCGTTACCCGAAAGCCGGGCGCCACCGGCTGAGCTGCTCCTGGGTCTGTTTGACTGACGAGCCTGAAGGCCAACGATACCAATCAAAATGCTGCGTTCACAGCGCCGCGGCAGGGATCCGCCGTGCTGGTTGTCGGAAAAGGAGCCGCTAGTGGGAAAGAGGAGGGTAAATTTTCAGCGTTGCTGGCTCCCCGTCAGCCGGATTGGGTTGCATCGCAGGGGTGTCGAAAGAGTCAACTGCGGTCCAAAGCTGTTGGACTTGGGTGAAAAGGGCGTTTATTCTTCCTATACGTTGTCGGCAGCGGGCCAAAAAGGAATACGTCCATGCCCATCGAGGTGAAACCGGCTGTGAGCGCGGGTTCAAGCATATAGCCCGACAGGCGCGTATCCTTGCCGATCACGACACGATGGCGGTGGTCACCGCGACGAAAGACACGGCCAGCCGCCATGCCGACGCGCAAGGCGGTTTCCGCCGTCATCGCGCCTTCGTTGGCTTTGCCACGAATACCGTCTGTGCCGAAATATTTGCGCACCATAAGGTCGATTATCCTGTCGTCGGGTCGCCCTCAAAGGGGACATGCCTGCTGAACCGCGAATATAGAGAAATATCCCGAATGTGCAGTTAACGAATTCTTGCGGTTTCTTTCAGCGCCGCCAATACCGCCAGCCCGTCGCGCAAGGGGCGCGGCTCGTGTGTGCGGATGAAGTCAGCTCCACCTGCGGCGGCGGCAAGCTCTGCAGCGAGTGTCGCGGCCCCGACATCCCCCGGACCACGGCCTGTGAGCGCGCGCAGAAAGGATTTGCGCGAAACAGACAGAAGCACCGGCAAATCGAAGCGCAGCCGCAATTCATCGAACCGCGCCAGCACCGAGAGCGAGGTTTCGGGAGCAGCCCCCAGAAAAAACCCCATGCCGGGATCAAGGACAAGGCGGTTGCGTTTGATACCGGCACCCGTCAGCGCCGCGATGCGCGCGTCAAAGAACGCCGCAATGTGATCCATGATGTCGCCAGCGGGTGCCTCGCGCCGATCTGCCTGCCCGTCTTGCACCGAATGCATAACGACGAGTTTGGCAGATGATTTCGCCAATTGCGGATAGAACGCAGCGTCTGGAAAACCGCGAATATCATTGAGATAGGCCACACCACGCGACAAGGCATAGGCTTGCGTCGCGGGTTGATAACTGTCGAGCGAGACGGGAATGCCATCTGCCTTGAGCGCGTCCAGCACCGGCGCGATACGCGCGATTTCTGTGTCGGACGAAACAGGCGCGGCGTCGGGATTGCTGGATGCCGGACCGAGGTCGATCACATCTGCCCCCTCGGCCATCAGCTTACGCGCCTGCGCAATGGCTGCGTCTGGCGCCAGATACCGGCCTCCATCGGAGAAACTGTCCGAGGTTATGTTGACGATGCCGAAAATGATGAGCGATTTATTCATGGGGGCTTCTATAATAAT
>NZ_VPDJ01000056.1:0-2685 GCF_013417755.1 Acinetobacter sp. YH12231 | reverse complement strand
AAGAGCTTTTAGACATGCTAAGAAGCCCACACAGCAAGGCATACAGAGGACATATCCCACCGTTTACCTACCAATATCCCACCGTTTACCTACCAATATCCCACCGTTTACCTACCAATATCCCACCATTTACCTACCTTAATACACATAGATATTTTTATGTGTTATAACGTAATAAAAAATAGTGGTGGTTTATGAGTGATTTAATAGTGAAAGATAACGCTCTAATGAACGCTAGTTATAACTTAGACTTAGTTGAACAGCGGTTAATTCTCTTAGCTATCCTTGAGGCTAGAGAATCAGGCAAAGGAATTAACGCCAATGACCCTCTTACAGTTCATGCAGAGAGTTATATCAATCAATTCGGTGTAGCTAGACAGACTGCTTATCAAGCCCTAAAAGATGCCTGCAAAGATTTATTTGCCCGTCAATTCAGCTATCAAGAAAAGCGTGAACGTGGACGAGCTAATATTACAAGTCGTTGGGTATCGCAAATTGCTTACATTGATGAAACGGCAACAGTTGAGGTTATTTTTGCCCCTGCTGTTGTTCCCCTGATTACACGATTAGAGGAACAGTTCACAAAGTACGATATTGAACAAATTAGTAGCTTATCGAGTGCCTATGCAGTTCGCTTGTATGAATTATTGATCTGCTGGAGAACAACAGGAAAGACTCCAGTTATTGATTTAACTGAATTTAGAAAGCGAATAGGAGTTTTAGATACCGAATATCAGCGAATGGATGTATTTAAACGTGGCGTTTTAGAACTAGCATTGAAGCAAGTAAATGAACATACCGACATCACAGCAAGCTATGAACAGCACAAAAAAGGGCGGACAATCACTGGGTTCTCATTCAAGTTTAAGCAGAAGAAGAAAAAAGAGCTAGAAACGCCAAAAAACAGCGATTCTGATGTTTCTAAGCCAAAAACCGTAGAAATCCCTACCAACATCGTAAAACAGCCTGAAAACGCAAATATGGACGTTTTGGAACATCGTAAAAGTAAAATTACAGGTGCAATCATGGCTAATGGTTTAGCAGATCGATTTAAACGTGGTGATGAGTCAGTAATGGACATGATGAAACGAATCAAAGAAGAAATCACAACTGAAGCAACAGCGGACCAATGGCAAAACAAGCTAGAAGAATTTGGTGTGGTTTTTTAATGACTAAAAATTATAAATCTGCCACATAGGTTTTTCTTTCAGAATGAAAGCGCACTTTAACCCAAAATAGACATTTTGCTTCGCACATATCAATTTTGAATTACGTGCGTTCTCCCGAAGGGCGCACTTAGCCATTGCAAGCAATGAGTGCGTTTTTGCATAGCAAAAATTTGTCTGTCACGTGGCAATCACGTAGAAAATTGTGCTTAAAAGCCTTGCTGTTAATGGTTTAAAAAAAGCGTCACTACCTTAATAGTGACGCTTTTTCTCTTAGTTATTTTTTTTCGTTTCAATAAAATCTAATATTTTGTTTCCATCTGGAATGCCAGACATAGTTCTTAAAAAGACTACATTTCTATCTAATATTTTTTTAACATCAGATGCTGAAATTGGTTTTTCAAAAAGTTTAAAATCACTTAGTTTTTGATAAAAGCACTCATCTTTTTTCTCATTATGGTCACATTTTTCTACTTCACCAGTACCTTTCCCATAACCGACTATACCTTTCCCATTTTCATAAAGAAAAACTACGTCATTTAAATTAATACGCTCTATATTATGTTTCCATGGAGAATAAAAAGCTGCTGCAAAGCCATTTTGAATCATCCATTTTGAATCATCTTCACTATGCGACTTATTTGTATTTAATAGATGAAATCTATAATTTATTTCACTCTCTTTGTCTTTCAACATTTCTTTTTCTTCTACCTTTGATAGTGCTTTTTGAGCAGCTTCTGCACCATGCTCAAGAAGTTGAAGCATTGTTTCTTGTTTTGACATATTTAAATCAATAGCTAATGTTTCAATAAAAGTATGTAAAGACTCAGGCATACGAATGGTTGATGCTATTAATTCAGTTTTTGATTTTTTTAGATTTTCAATAAGGGATACTATATTACTCATAACCTCTCCAGATTAAATTCATTTTAGGTTCTAATATGAATCTAATATGATTCAAAAAAAATGTCAATAAAGATCTATATGAGAATCTAAGCGAGTGTCTACGAGCGACATAATGAAAGTTCGATTATTCCCCCTCTGAAAAACTGCTTTTAAAAATATTAGCTGCTAGATGATTTTTACTATTTTGAGCTTTTGCTTTTAAAAAAATACGAGCGAAGCGAGTTCATAGTCCTTTTTGCTTTTGGGGTTTCGGGGCTAGCCCTGAACAAGGTCACAGAGTGGGAATTTATCACGGTAGTGAAAAAGTACCCTTTGTGTATCCTTGCTTAAAATCTTTTTATTTTTGATTTTTTCTGATTTTTCTATGTCATTTGTTAAAAATTGCCCCTGACGTAACGAAGTGAAGTCAAAAAAGTTTGAGCTTTAGCGAAAACATAGGGCAATTTTCATGATGAAAATGGGTTTTTAATGTTTTTAAAGGCTTTTAAGAGCTTTTAGACATGCTAAGAAGCCCACACAGCAAGGCATACAGAGGACATATCCCACCGTTTACCTACCAATATCCCACCGTTTACCTACCAATATCCCACCGTTTACCTACCAATATCCCACC
>NZ_VPDJ01000055.1:0-2924 GCF_013417755.1 Acinetobacter sp. YH12231 | reverse complement strand
TTGGGTGTTGTATAGTCAAGCCTCACGAGCAATTAGTATTGGTCAGCTTCATGCGTCACCGCACTTCCACATCCAACCTATCAACGTCGTAGTCTTCAACGGCTCTTTAGTGGACATAAAGTCCAAGGGAAATCTTATCTTGAGGTAGGCTTCCCGCTTAGATGCTTTCAGCGGTTATCCCTTCCGAACATAGCTACCCGGCGATGCGACTGGCGTCACAACCGGTACACCAGAGGTTCGTCCACTCTGGTCCTCTCGTACTAGGAGCAGATCCTCTCAAATTTCCAGCGCCCACGGTAGATAGGGACCGAACTGTCTCACGACGTTCTAAACCCAGCTCGCGTACCTCTTTAAATGGCGAACAGCCATACCCTTGGGACCTGCTTCAGCCCCAGGATGAGATGAGCCGACATCGAGGTGCCAAACACCGCCGTCGATATGAACTCTTGGGCGGTATCAGCCTGTTATCCCCAGAGTACCTTTTATCCGTTGAGCGATGGCCCTTCCATACAGAACCACCGGATCACTAAGACCTACTTTCGTACCTGCTCGACTTGTGGGTCTCGCAGTTAAGCGCGCTTTTGCCTTTATACTCTACGCGTGATTTCCGACCACGCTGAGCGCACCTTCGTACTCCTCCGTTACTCTTTAGGAGGAGACCGCCCCAGTCAAACTACCCACCAGACATGGTCCTCGTCCCGGATAACGGGACAGAGTTAGAACCTCAATATTACCAGGGTGGTATTTCAAGATTGGCTCCACCGAAACTAGCGTCTCGGTTTCAAAGCCTCCCACCTATCCTACACAAGTAAGATCAAAGTTCAATGTCAAGCTGCAGTAAAGGTTCACGGGGTCTTTCCGTCTAGCCGCGGGTACACCGCATCTTCACGGCGATTTCGATTTCACTGAGCCTCTGCTGGAGACAGCGCCCCCATCATTATGCCATTCGTGCAGGTCGGAACTTACCCGACAAGGAATTTCGCTACCTTAGGACCGTTATAGTTACGGCCGCCGTTTACTGGGGCTTCGATCAAGAGCTTCGCTTACGCTAACCCCATCAATTAACCTTCCAGCACCGGGCAGGCATCACACCCTATACGTCCACTTTCGTGTTTGCAGAGTGCTATGTTTTTAATAAACAGTTGCAGGGGCCTGGTTTCTGTGGCTGCTCTCAGCTCAGGAAGCAAGTTCCATCACCAAAAGCAGCGTACCTTCTCCCGAAGTTACGGTACCATTTTGCCTAGTTCCTTCAGCAGAGTTCTCTCAAGCGCTTTGGTCTACTCGACCTGACCACCTGTGTCGGTTTCGGGTACGATTCCAGTGTAACTGAAGCTTAGAGACTTTTCCTGGAAGTATGGTATCAGCCACTTCACTGTACAAGTACAGCTTGCTGTCAGATCTCAGCATAGAGTACCCCGGATTTGCCTAAGATACATGCCTACTTCCTTTCACCTGGACAACCAACGCCAGGCTGACTTAACCTTCTCCGTCCTCTCATCGCATTACACTGAAGTATTGGAATATTAACCAATTTCCCATCGACTACGCCTCTCGGCCTCGCCTTAGGGGTCGACTCACCCAGCCCCGATTAACGTTGGACTGGAACCCTTGGTCTTTCAGCGAACGGGTTTTTCACCCGTTTTGTCGTTACTCACGTCAGCATTCGCACTTCTGATACCTCCAGCAGACTTCTCAATCCACCTTCATCGGCTTACAGAACGCTCCCCTACCACTTACACTAATGTGTAAATCCGCAGCTTCGGCATATAGTTTTAGCCCCGTTACATCTTCCGCGCAGGCCGACTCGACTAGTGAGCTATTACGCTTTCTTTAAAGGGTGGCTGCTTCTAAGCCAACCTCCTAGCTGTCTATGCCTTCCCACATCGTTTCCCACTTAACTATAATTTTGGGGCCTTAGCTGGCGGTCTGGATTGTTTTCCTCTTGACTACGGACGTTAGCACCCGCAGTCTGTCTCCCGGATAGTACTCATTGGTATTCGGAGTTTGCATCGGTTTGGTAAGTCGGGATGACCCCCTAGCCGAAACAGTGCTCTACCCCCAATGGTATTCGTCCGAGGCGCTACCTAAATAGCTTTCGGGGAGAACCAGCTATCACCGAGTTTGATTAGCCTTTCACCCCTATCCACAAGTCATCCCCTGGCTTTTCAACGACAGTGGGTTCGGTCCTCCAGTTAGTGTTACCCAACCTTCAACCTGCTCATGGATAGATCACCCGGTTTCGGGTCTACACCCAGCAACTAAACGCCCTATTAAGACTCGATTTCTCTACGGCTCCCCTAATCGGTTAACCTTGCTACTGAATGTAAGTCGCTGACCCATTATACAAAAGGTACGCAGTCACCAAACAAGTTGGCTCCCACTGCTTGTATGCATGCGGTTTCAGGATCTATTTCACTCCCCTCACAGGGGTTCTTTTCGCCTTTCCCTCACGGTACTGGTTCACTATCGGTCAGTCAGGAGTATTTAGCCTTGGAGGATGGTCCCCCCATATTCAGACAAGGTTTCACGTGCCTCGCCCTACTCGACATCATTATCTAAGCCCTTTCGCGTACAGGACTATCACCTACTATGGTCGCACTTCCCAGAGCGTTCCACTAAAGCTTAGATAACTTAATGGGCTTTTCCCCGTTCGCTCGCCGCTACTGAGGGAATCTCAATTGATTTCTTTTCCTAAGGGTACTGAGATGTTTCACTTCCCCTCGTTCGCCTCATAAACCTATGTATTCAGTTTATGATACCCGCCTTATAGCGGGTGGGTTTCCCCATTCAGAAATCTCCGGATCACAGGATATTTGCCGCCTCCCCGGAGCTTATCGCAGGCTATTACGTCTTTCATCGCCTCTGACTGCCAAGGCATCCACCACATGCACTTAATTACTTGACTATACAACCCCAAACAGTCG
>NZ_VPDJ01000054.1:0-3720 GCF_013417755.1 Acinetobacter sp. YH12231 | reverse complement strand
CAAGTAACTTGGACCAGTGTTGATCATTTAGCATTGTTCGAGGCATAGCGAGTGTAAAATTGGGTTTGGCGATTTAATTTTACTATCTCGCTATTTTTTTAATCAACAAATGTCAACAGACCCTAATTTCATCTAGTTGGTTTTGCTTCGGTTACTTTCTAAGCTATCCAGATAAAGTAAGTTTAGCGAACTGCTTCAACATGCAATTTATAATTAACTGTTCTATTATTCCGTGCCGTATTCCGCATTTGGTAGATCTGAATCAAATAATTGCCTGATTCTGGCAGCTTGAATTTTCCAGATGCTCCTGTTGTAGATCCAATCACCAAAGCGTCTGCTTTTCCTGGTTTATCACCAGGAGCATATATATTAATTTGGGCTAAATCATGATTGCTTGTCAGCTTATAGCTTAAAGTTTGTCCAGCCTTAGCATTCAAACTATACTGAATGTCATCGTAGCCTTTAAATGATCCTGCAACTGTAGTACCAATAGCACCTTTTGCAAACTGAATGGGTTTTACTGGTGCAGCAGATACACTTGGCGAAACCGCCGCAGACAAAGCCAAAGTTATTGAACCTAACAAAGTTAATTTTTTCATCACTATGTGCCATTTTTAAATTGATCATTTTTAATCATGTGAAATTCTAAATTTCATCAATGATTTTTCATTTATATCGTAAGATGTACAAAGCACTTTTGCCATTTCCTTTTGTTATCCATTGATATAAAAAAACCGTACGAAGGTGGCTTATTTTTACTTGAGCAGTCCGTATCTTGCATGTGAAAGTGTCTGTAATTCAAACATGTGGTCGTAATCATAGTTTGGCATTATGAATCCACATTTTTACTTACGTTTGATATGGCACTGCTCATAGAGAACATATTGTCGTTGAGCATGCTCATCAGTAATGAATTGAGTAATGCTGGGCTATGTGTATTCCACCACGCTTGAAAGACTCGTGCATGTACGCAGAGCATTTCTAGGAATTGTTTTTCATCTATATAGATATTTCCTTTTGACTTAACTTCTAAAGTTTCTAGGTAATTTACTGCGTCGTGGAAATGAATGGGCAACAGATCGCTATAACGTGCGATGCGGAAGTGTTTTTTGTGACGTGACCACATTTCTGCATGTAGTTTGCGTTCACCTTGGGCACGTCGGTCGATAATTTCTTTGAGTTCTGCTTGCTGCTCTGCGTTGATTTTTACTCGTGTGTCGATTTGCTGTTTTAGAACTTCTTTTTCCAGTACATCGAGTACCCATTTGCGGAATTCTTTAGCGACTTGTGTGAGGGCGAAGATTGCTATTAAATGAGAGCGCCACGTTAAGAAAATATTCGTAACACCCAATTGGGGTAAAGCACCTTAAGGTGCTTTTATTAGCGGTAACTCTTATTTCCTCCGGAAGTATAGCAATAACGACCACCTCTTGGACCATAACAATACGAGCCTGAATCACAAGAACAACCTTTAGAATATGTTTTTTTAACTTTTGTGTTAGGTTGACTCTTTATATGCGAGGAATAACTGTTCTTCACTGTACTTTTTGAGTATAGATCACCTTTAAGAAAGCAGTTTTCAAATGCGCATAAATATTTGGATAAAACCCATTTAGGACTTTCAAATTCTTTTGATAATCTTTCCCACTGATCTTTTCTATCATATATTAGAACGGCATCACCTCTTGCTAACTTTTCTACAATTTCCCCATTTTTAGGATTGTTTCTAACATTAAGAGTACTGGTATTTACATATTTCTTTGCTAAAGGATAGAATTCTTCTTCATTTAATTCCAAACCATCAAAAGCAAAACTAAATGATGACAATAGGATTAGAGATAGCTGTAGAATTATTTTTTTCATTAAGCATTACTCAAGATTGTTGTAGATTCACAAATACAAATAATAAAAGCCATCCAAAACTTATAAACCTTGCTGGCTTTGAATAGCCTTCACGCAAAGTAAACCATGCGAAAATATATGGCATTAGAAAGATTCCAATGCCTAAAAGAATCGAAACCTTCCGCTCAAACTTTGGCATAAATGGTAAAGGTGTAGGAACTTGCGTTCCTACAGGAGACATATTCATTTGCATGCTAGACCTTACAGGCTCACTTCTAACAGTTTCTTTCTTTACTTGCTTAGGGCTAAAACTGCTATACGAAAGCCCAGTACCAGGCAAACCAACAGTTGTTCTTGTTCCCTTTTTGCCAAGGTTTACACGCGCGCCTTTACCGCCTAATGAAACGCTAGAAATACCCTTTTTCGTAATATTTAAACGTACACCCGGTGCTATCTTTAGACTTTTTCTAAAATTAAAACCCACGATTAACCCCTTATATTAAAGCTGGAATTTCTTCCTCAAGCCTTTTTTCTGCCTGAGTTTTTTCATGTCTAATTGTTTGGCTTTGTCTATATTGCTCAGCTTCAGCTGTAATAGTAAATTCAGCATCGCTTGAAATCTTATGAACCTCACTTTGGATTTCATCTAAAGTCACATGGAAAAATTCTTTTCGGAGATTGACTAGATTTAAACGACGTTCAGCAAACACTTTATGAAGCGCATTTTCCATAGCCGGTGCATTTTCGCTATAGATCATTGCATGTACATCAAAGTAGAACGGCACACTAGCATCGCCCAGTTCATGTACACGATCTATTGGCTCCAAACGGCGCGTCATACCAATCTTATAGACATCTTCGCCAAATGATCCGATGTTAGAAATAATATAAACATGTCCCGCTTTTGTCTGCTGTGCCATTGATAGTGCGCGCTCATTTTTCTGATGAGCCTCTTCTAACTTAATTGATAACTCAGCAATTTCTGCATTCAATTTATCTAAGTTACCACCGACAGCTTTTGCTGCTTCAGCTTGTGCTTTCAATAATAATTTTTGGAATTTTTCCTCTTCCTTCTGAGCTGCCGCCATTTCCTGCTCAAGCTTTGCCTCTTCGCGCATTTGACGGCGAATTTCAGCCTGCTCCTCTTTCTCTTCTTTTACTTTTTCTTGATATCCATAAGCCAACCATAACTCCTGCATCTTCATGTCCACATATTTACGATCAATATAGACATGGTTTGACTCATTCATTTTATTTATATCTTCGGCAGCTTTGCGAATACGCTCCTGCATTTTTTCTATATTATTCCAACGCACATTTGCTATAGCTGCTTCACATTCATTATTGAATGCTCGCGTTGTTAGCTTGATTGCGCGTGTGACCATTTTCTTACCTTCAGCTTTACTTTCTCCCACAGTCCACTCTGTAGAGCAAGTGACTGCGGTTTTAGCCTTAAGCATTGATTTCTGTTTTTCTCTGATCAACGCAATTCTTTGTTTATATTCTTCAGATGTTCCAAAATCAAAATGTGGCTTATAAAACCCAGATTAAGCTAATTCTAAATCTTCATCATATACAGCAATCTTACGAGTTAATATTTGGAAAAGACCATATTTTTTTTGGTAATCCAGCTGAAGCGCTTGAATATCGCTACTTAGTTGAGTCTTACGCTTTAAAGATTCTTCGACTTCCTTATCAACATCTATAATTCTTGAATATCTAGCTTCATATTTTTTTTAATTGAGTCTGATTATTAGGGTCTGTTGACATTTGTTGATTAAAAAAATAGCGAGATAGTAAAATTAAATCGCCAAACCCAATTTTACACTCGCTATGCCTCGAACAATGCTAAATGATCAACACTGGTCCAAGTTACTT
>NZ_VPDJ01000053.1:0-3829 GCF_013417755.1 Acinetobacter sp. YH12231 | reverse complement strand
GAGATCCATGCACGTGTAGCAGTCCTTAACAGATTTACGGAATTAGGTCGCCCACTTACCCAAGTTACGCCTTAAATTTGGATCAATTAGGGGCGCTTTGCATTTCAAATCTTTGTGCAACAAAGCCCAAAAAAACTAATTCCTATAAAAAATGAATTTCATAAGTATTTCATTTAAAATAATTATCAATGTATTATTTTATATCCACTAGATTTAGATATTTTATAAATAATTAAAAGAAATAACCTCACTAAGCCTAAATACAAATTTAAATTTCATCTATATAGTAATATAATTTTTTAGACCCTTCAATTTTATAATAATTAATTTTAATTTCTCTAGAACTTTCCATATTACAAAGCTTACTTACAACTTCATCTCCTCCACCGTACATTGTAATTTCCTTATTTTCGATCAGAAAATTAAACGATGTAGGCTCTTCATAATTTCGATGAATTTTTTCCAACTTATATTTTAAGGTTAGATCTTTTATGTTAGAAAAATCAGTACTATTAAATGGAAAAACTCCCCTATTACACCCACCTAAAAAAAGCGCTTGTTTATTTTTCTCGTATAAATATGCTATTTTTTCGTCATCAGCATATACATGCGAGCTAATGAGCACTATAAATAACAATCTAAAAACACCAACAAAATTCATCATAGCTCAATTTATTTATTAAAAATAAAATACATAATTTTTTTAAAATCAAACCCACTAAATAAAATTAAAAAATCAATATCAACAAAAACCATTGCAAGAAAGTTTAAATAATTAAAAAATCAGAATAAAATTCCGCCTACAAAATTATTACTTCAAACATTAAAAATACAATTCCCCTGCACAAAAAAATATGAAAAAACCAAATATACGACATGCAATTCATTTAGAATAAATAAATTCATTCAAACTAGTTAAATAATGAAAATCACCTGCAATAATACTTGGCGATAGCACTCTAAGATCCATAACAACATAATATTTTAGCTCTGCATCATCTATAATTTTTTGATATTCTTCTAGCTTATCCATTTCATTTTTATCTAACTTGAAATGAATACTTTTTTTCATTTTCCCAGGTAATATTAGATTGTTTAATAAATCCTCATTTTTCTCTATCAAATTATATTTATTCAAACTAAATTTAAAAGATGCATTCAAACCATCCCTAATCACTAAATTTGATATTATTTTACTTCTTCTATTTTCATTACTCACCTCCCAATCATTAACCCCAGTGATTAATATATCTTGCCCAGATAAATTCTCAAATATCAATTCTAAAACATAATTAGATTCACTTTTTTTTATTTTAGTAATAATTTTAAATCCTATTTCCATTTTACTTTCACTGGAATTAATAAAATTTATTTTTTTTTCATTAAACCATTTTAAAACTTCCTGCCCATTACTGTCTTTTGAATTAAAAAGTATTGAAGAAACAGTATTCTCACCTGAAATTTCAAAAAATCTAAAATTTAGCTTCTTATCTTTACTACTTTTGACATCATATTTTTTATTAAGCAAGAAAATTTTTTTTCCATATTTGTCATAATCTTCAGCCTCTTTTTCGGTTAAGCTTTTAACAATCAAACCGACTCCGTTTATTTTATTATTTTTACTACCTATTCTATCTACTGTAGAATTTTTCAAATAAAATTCTTTACCATTATTAGCCCAAAATTTTTCTATAAGAGGATTACCCCAATAATTTGGATATGTACTCGTGTAAAACTCTTGATTATTTTTCGCCATTGATACAGTACTCATAAATAAAATTGAAACCATTATAAATTTAAGATTTAACATCCCAATTAATCCCTGTTTCTTTTTCAAACCAATCTCGAATTTGATGCAGATAATATTCATGCATTTGTGGATTTTTAATTAAAGTTCCTTCACCCATTAAATTATTTTTTGAATTTCTTTTCCAAAAATCTGCAGGCTCTGCAATCTTAAGATCTATTTGATATGGTGGATTACTTGTAGCTAAAGTATATCTTTGATTTACTGCTCCCCCATAAGCAAAATACTCATCTGGCCAATTAAATAAATGACCAGATTCATGCGCATGTATATTATTCGACATCCAACTTGGCTCAAATTTCCAACATCCGAAGTCATATTGTTGAAAATCAGTTAATGAAGTTGAGTTTTCAATAAATTCATAAATTTGATAGTAATCAGTTACCTGTTTTTTCGATGCTTCGTATTCTGCTGTAGCATTTATAGACCAATTACTTGAATCCGCACGTGTACTTAATTTGTATATATTAACCTCATGACCATCTTGTGCTTCTACAACTTCCAACCAAACTGGAACTTTACACGTACATTTTGATTGAGCACAGTTTTTCGGATATAAATAAAAATTATTTTTATTTAAAATTTTCTCAATTTCAGATTTAGCTTTATTAAAGTCAAACCAATCTTTATATGGAATTTCTATATCCTCAAAAGAAAACATGGAATTTTGCAAATCTAAGCTAGAATCATATGGTAATTCTACTTCTATACCACTTTTATTAGTAACTATCTGGTTATTATTGTCAACTAAGACACGCTTTTTTCCTTTAAAAGATATCTTTGTTGTTACTGTTAAGAGGTTTTTAAGTGGATCAAACTTAATATCAAATGGTTGGCTTATCTCTGAATAATCATAAAATTTGACTTTATACCTCTTTGAATTTTCATAATAGTCAACATAACCATCTTCTAAAGTTTCATTTTTTTCTATACCTATTGATATTAAATTTCCGTTTTCATCCGTATCTACAATTTTCCCAGAAAGAGCTTCTGGTAGATAATCAACTATACTAATTGGTTTTAATAAAGATGAACAACTATTTCCATGTAATGCTGAATCATTCAACGCCGTGGATGACTCAGCATTAGATATATATTCGGTATTTGAATTTGATTGTTTTAACCTTATAGGACATTCGCTCACTGAATTTTCTTTGATTTTCAGTGCAGGTAAATTTACATTCAAAGTGGGAATCTTGTTCCCTCCCACAAACTTATGCTGCCCCGCCTTCACTTCAAACTTACCGCTAGTTGTCGGCAATACACCCGCACTACTAATCTCAATCTGACTACCACCCGCAACCAAAACAATTTTTTTGCTCGCTTTGATTTCAACTTTATCTTCCGTGGAAATAATTTGAATACCCTTTCGTGCAATCAAATCAGCCCCATCGCCTTGGGCTTGGATTTCAACTTTGCCTTTGCCCGCATACGCACGTAAGCCTTCTTGTGCTGCAAATAGACTGATCTTGCTTTGTGCATGGGCAATTAAGGATTTTTGACTGCTGAGATTGATGCTATCGCCTGCACTTTGGCTGATCTGTCCATCTGCTGAAAGATGAATATCTTCCTGACTACTCACAGCAATTGAGTTTGGTGCAGATAAAATCATTAAGGCTTGTTTAAAGGCATCAGCTTTTTCTTTACTGCCTTTTTCGATTTGTCCAAGGAAGTTTTTCAGATTATCTAAGACTTCAAGTGGGTCAGTTTGTTGATTTTTCGCCACTTCACTTAAGGCTTTGCTGCTGTTTAAGTTGGCTTCGATTTGTTCTTTCGCCGCTTGTGCGTCGAGGTGCATTGCTGCTTGTTGTTGTGGGTGTGTGCTGACAAGGAGCCCTTGTCCTGCACGCACTGCGCCCCATTGGTCTGTTCTCAGTTCAAAGCCTTCACCTCGTCCTGCACTTTCTGCGGTTTCTTTGGGATGACTGAGGTTACCGAGGTTGAGCTGGGTAGCACCATGGGTACTTTGTAATTGTGTCGAAATTTGTCCTGTGGTGTCATCAAAGCGCAGTTGTCCAAAGC
>NZ_VPDJ01000052.1:0-4285 GCF_013417755.1 Acinetobacter sp. YH12231 | reverse complement strand
AATGGCTTTTATGGCTTCAGCTTTAAATTCTGCGGTGTAAGTCTTCTGTTTCTTGCTCATGGTAAACTCCTAATGAGTATGTATAGTTTACCAAGTTAAACCCTCCTGTTTTTTAAGCACACATCAGCGCCTGGTAAGCAGAGTTTTTGAAATGTAAGGCCTTTGAATAAGACAAAAGGCTGCCTCATCGCTAACTTTGCAACAGTGCCAGTTTTATTACGAACGTGTTTTGGGTGGACAACGGAAAACATATTTCATCGAAAGACCAAAAAAAGAAAAAACACTTCCTGTTGTGATGAGTGAAGAAGAAACCATTCGGGTACTACGCGCTATTGAAAACGTGAAACACAAGGCTATTCTGATGACTATTTATTCGGCAGGTTTGCGCATTTCTGAATGTATAAACCTGAAAATAAAAGACATTGACTCCAAGCGCATGCAAATTCGTATAGAACAGTCAAAAGGAAAAAGAGATCGTTATACCATTTTATCTGAGAAAACATTAATTATTTTAAGAACATACTTTATGGAATATAAACCAAAAGATTATTTATTTGAAGGTCAAAAAGGTGGCGCATACTCAAGCCGAAGTATTCAAAACATTTTTAAAGCAGCTGTTTTAAAAGCAAAGATTCAAAAGGAAGTTACTGTACATACCTTACGACATAGCTTTGCAACGCATTTGCTTGAGAATGGTACGAGTTTACGTTATATTCAATCGTTGTTAGGTCATTCAAGCAGTAAAACAACTGAGGTTTATACACATATTACCACCAAGGGAATGGAACAATTAAAAAGTCCGATGGATTTGTTAGATATATAGAAAGGATTTGTATATTTGAGCAAAACTTAACAAAAAGCACTATGAATATAAATCCTTTTGAGAGAGTAGAAACGAACGGTAAACGGTTGAAAACGGATTTGTCACTGATAATGAAAGGTTTAGCAAAATAAGATATAGTGGATATATACGCCATTTGGCGTATAGCCACTTGTTATGTGCCATTTTTGAATGACAATGCGAATAGATACGGACAAACAAATGAATTTACTTAGTGATAAGAACGTTGCAATAATTGGTGGTGGACCCGTTGGACTGACTATGGCAAAATTATTACAGCAAAACGGCATAGACGTTTCAGTTTACGAAAGAGACAACGACCGAGAGGCAAGAATTTTTGGTGGAACCCTTGACCTACACAAAGGTTCAGGTCAGGAAGCAATGAAAAAAGCGGGATTGTTACAAACTTATTATGACTTAGCCTTACCAATGGGTGTAAATATTGCTGATGAAAAAGGCAATATTTTATCCACAAAAAATGTAAAGCCCGAAAATCGATTTGACAATCCTGAAATAAACAGAAATGACTTAAGGGCTATCTTGTTGAATAGTTTAGAAAACGACACGGTTATTTGGGATAGAAAACTTGTTATGCTTGAACCTGGTAAGAAGAAGTGGACACTAACTTTTGAGAATAAACCGAGTGAAACAGCAGATTTGGTTATTCTTGCCAATGGTGGAATGTCGAAAATAAGGAGCTTTGTTACCGACACGCAAGTTGAAGAAACCGGTACTTTCAACATCCAAGCTGATATTCTTCAACCGGAAATAAACTGTCCCGGATTTTTTCAGCTATGCAACGGCAACCGATTAATGGCGGGACATCAGGGCATTTTATTGTTTGCCAATCCCAATAATAATGGTGCATTGTATTTAGGAATTAGTTTTAAAACGCCCGATGAATGGAAAAATAAAATTCCCTTAGATTTTCAGGACAGAAACAGCGTTGCCGATTTTTTATTGAAAAGATTTTCCAAATGGAGTGAAGTTTACAAACAATTAATACGTTCGGTATCAACATTTCAATGCTTGCCCACAAGGAAATTTCCTTTGAACAATGATTGGAAAAGTAACCGTCCATTACCCATAACAATGATTGGCGATGCTGCTCATTTGATGTCGCCTTTTGCAGGACAGGGTGTAAATACGGGATTATTGGATGCTTTGATATTGTCTGAAAACCTTACAAACGGAGAATTTACAAGTATTGAAAATGCCATCGAAAACTACGAACAACAAATGTTTGTTTATGCAAAAGATACGCAGGACGAATCGACAGAAAACGAAACCGAAATGTTTAGTCCCAATTTTTCGTTTCAAAAATTATTGAATCTATAAACAGTAAGAAAAAACGGCTACTAACAAGCAGTTTTGCAATAGTGGGGCAGAAGTGCAAAATTGAACTTGTGTGCTTCTATCAACTTTTGTACATTAGCTGCCAGTTTAAGATGGGTGCATTTGAGTATGCCCAAAGGAGCCCGCAAGTATGCGCAGGACGAAGCCAGTAGCCGCGCCGATGGTGGCGCGGGTCTATCTGCGCGTCAGCACCGACGCGCAGGACTTGGAACGCCAAGAGGCGATCACTACGGCCGCGAAGGCCGCCGGCTACTACGTCGCCGGCATCTACCGTGAGAAGGCATCCGGCGCACGCGCCGACCGGCCTGAGCTGCTGCGCATGATCGGCGACCTACAGCCCGGCGAGGTGGTCATTGCCGAGAAGATCGACCGCATCAGCCGCCTACCTTTGCCCGAGGCCGAGCGCCTGGTGGCCTCGATACAGGCCAAAGGCGCACGCCTGGCCGTCCCTGGCGTGGTCGATCTATCCGACCTGGCGGCCGAGGCCCAGGGCGTCGCCAAGATCGTGCTGGAAGCCGTGCAGATCATGCTTTTTCGCCTGGCCTTGCAGATGGCCCGCGACGACTACGAGGACAGGCGCGAACGCCAGCGCCAAGGCATTGAGTTGGCCCGCCAGGCCGGGCGGTACAAGGGCCGCCGTGCTGATCCGAAGCGCCGCGCCCAAGTTGTCGCGCTGCGCAAGTCCGGCTACAGCATCAACAAGACCGCCGAGCTGGCCGGGTACAGTGCGGCCCAGGTGAAACGGATATGGGCCGAGGTCAGCCAGGCCGAAGCGAAGCAGCACGGCGCGTTCGTGGAGGACGCATTGACGGAAGCCGATGCCCTGGCCGCTGTCGGCCAGGATGAGCGCCAGGAGGAAAGGGCATGAAGAAGCCGAACCAAGACGACGAGCCGTTTTTCATCACCGAGGAGATTGCGGCCGAAATGATCGCCGGCGGCTATGAGTTCGAGCTGCCGCCCATTCCTTGCACCATCCGCCTACGCGACGTGCTGGAGCGCATGACCGATGCTGAGCTAGCATTGCAGCCGGGCGAGATCGCCGACCAGGAGCGTGAACGCTGCCGGCGCAAGCCGTGTTCAACCTCATGATCTGGTCATGGTATTTTTCATGGCACTGAGCCTGATAGTTCTTGCAAATTGTTGTCACTAAAGGGTTTTGTGTGCTTGTTTACAATCGAGTGGGAGTGACGGGCACTGGCTGGCAATGTCTAGCAACGGCAGGCATTTCGGCTGAGGGTAAAAGAACTTTCCGCTAAGCGATAGACTGTATGTAAACACAGTATTGCAAGGACGCGGAACATGCCTCATGTGGCGGCCAGGACGGCCAGCCGGGATCGGGATACTGGTCGTTACCAGAGCCACCGACCCGAGCAAACCCTTCTCTATCAGATCGTTGACGAGTATTACCCGGCATTCGCTGCGCTTATGGCAGAGCAGGGAAAGGAATTGCCGGGCTATGTGCAACGGGAATTTGAAGAATTTCTCCAATGCGGGCGGCTGGAGCATGGCTTTCTACGGGTTCGCTGCGAGTCTTGCCACGCCGAGCACCTGGTCGCTTTCAGCTGTAAGCGTCGCGGTTTCTGCCCGAGCTGTGGGGCGCGGCGGATGGCCGAAAGTGCCGCCTTGCTGGTTGATGAAGTACTGCCTGAACAACCCATGCGTCAGTGGGTGTTGAGCTTCCCGTTTCAGCTGCGTTTCCTGTTTGCCAGCCGGCCCGAGATCATGGGGTGGGTGCTGGGCATCGTTTACCGCGTCATTGCCACGCACCTGGTCAAGAAAGCGGGCCATACCCACCAAGTGGCCAAGACGGGCGCGGTCACCCTGATCCAGCGTTCTGGATCGGCGCTCAATCTGAATGTTCACTTCCACATGCTGTTTCTCGACGGTGTGTATGTCGAGCAATCCCACGGCTCAGCGCGTTTCCGCTGGGTCAAGGCGCCGACCAGCCCAGAGCTCACCCAGCTGACGCACACCATCGCCCACCGGGTGGGTCGCTATCTGGAACGGCAAGGCCTGCTGGAACGGGATGTCGAAAACAGCTATCTGGCCTCGGATGCGGTGGATGACGACCCGATGACACCCCTGCTG
>NZ_VPDJ01000006.1:0-202552 GCF_013417755.1 Acinetobacter sp. YH12231 | reverse complement strand
TAAAAACCAAAATGGCAAAATCTGTTTTGGATACAGGATTTTCTGCACTAAAAACAATGCTCAAGTATAAATGCGAGAACGCAGGCGTATTGTTTGAAGAAGTCCAAGAAGCCTATACCACCCAAATTTGTTCGTGCTGCGGTGAGATCACCTCAAGTAGTCCAAAAGGTAAGACAGATCTTGGAATAAGAGAATGGGAGTGCATGAGCTGTGGTACAGCTCATGATTGAGATATAAACTCAGCTCTAAACATTCTTGCGCTTGGGCATAAGCGTCTAGCTGTAGGAATCACCCTCTTTTAAGGGGGTGAGGATGTCAAGAATTGGCGAATCTTGAGATGAGTCAATATCAGCCTAAATGGTCTGATCATTTTCAAAGTAGTTATGAAACAAATATGCTGATTGATTTAGCTGAAAAATATGGTTTAAAAACGACGCCATATAACCAAAAGCGTTTGCAATATATGGCTCAAAGTAGCGTATTTGAAAAAATGTGGATGCGAATCAAAGAATTTTTTAGCTCGAAGACATAAACAAAACTGGATCTGGAATTAATCCAGATCTTCCGGTTTTGAATGGATTTTAGAGTGAAAGGCACGGCGCCGAGTTCGTTGCCAAGGAAGAGGGCGATTGAGCGCTTCTGGTGCATCACCACTCATCGAGCGCAGTCGTAAATGTAATGCCGCTTGTGCCATGAGGTTTGCAGAAACCGGTGCGGTGATAAAGGCAAAGAGCGTGATTAGGATTTCTGCAAAACCAAAACGACCTTGAAATGCTGCATAAATAATTGCAGCAATTAGAAAACTTCCTAAGCCTAAGGTGCTCGATTTGGTCGGTGCGTGCAGACGCATAAATAAGTCGGGTAGGCGAACCATGCCAATACCGCCGACCAACATGAAAAAAGCGCCAATAACCAAAAAAATCGAGACCAAAATTTCCATGACTAATTGCATATTAATGGACTCCTAGTCGATCACGTGGCCAGTGGTGAAATAGCGTGCTAAAGCGGCTGTAGACACAAACCCAAGCATGGCAACCAATAATGCCCCCTCAAACATCGATGTACTTGCCCAATAAATACCTAAAATGACAATTAAACAGGTGGCATTTAAAAATAAGGTATCTAAAGCAAGTAGTCGGTCTACGATTGAGGGTCCCATCACTAAGCGGATGAGGCACAGTAACATCGAGATCGTCACCGCAACTAAACAGATGCCAAGCGCATACGGTAAAATTGTCATGTGGATTCTCCTGTATCAGCGCCAAAAATGAGGATGAGAGGGCGTTCATAGCGCTCTTTAATGGTTTGAATTTCCGCTTCAGGGTCATCCGTGCTCAGCGCATGGACCAAAATATCACCACGGTCTTGGTCAATCCCAGCAGACACTGTACCGGGTGTGGTGGTGATGATCATCGCAAGTAAAGAATTGACTTCCTCATGCTGTGTATCGAGAGGAACACGGAACCATTTCGGGTGCAGTTTATGTGTTGGCCCAAGGACTAATTTTGCAACATGGATATTACTGACAATAATATCCCACAGCACCACAAAGAATAATTTACATGCTACCAGCCAGTTGATATTCGGCGTTCGGTCAATAAAAGGGCGAACCAATCGTGGAATAACAATGGCTAAAACCAAGGCCATGCAGAGTGTGGCCGCATCTAGACTGTGCGCTAACATCACCCAGCTCAGACCAACCATGACTGATACCAATGGATGCGGAAACCAGCGATTTAATACAGATGTTTTCGCCATGTTAAGGTGCCTCCATCGGTTTTAGTTGGGTCTCTTCAGGTAGTTTTTCTTCTTGTTGCTGTCCTTGAATTTGGCGTTGCTTATACTCAGAAATATGCTCGCCATGTAGAGTTTCAGGTGCAATCAATGCAGGAATGAGGTGTGCATTTGGATCGGCTGATTCACCACCATATTTAGTTTCAGGTAAATTTTCAGGATCATAAGGTTGAACACTGATGATTTGACCTTTTTCATCCTTTTTTAGCAGCAATGATTCATATAATGGATTGTCTTGAATTTGCTGCGCAGTTTTGTAGGTATAGTCATAGATCGGTGCAGCAAAAACCATATATCCCACAAGCGCTGTTAACAGCAGATAAATGGTTTTGTCATTACGAAGCGGAGCCTTATTCGGCAAAGCCTGATAACGTTGATATTCTTCAGTATCAATATCATCTTCTGGGCGAGATGAACGCCAGAAAAGCACAAAACCAACTCGAGTGAATGCGATAATACTGAGTAAACTCACCAACAATACGATCAAAATAATCATAATTTGGTAAGGTGAATTGGCCGTTGCTTGCAAGAGAAATACTTTACCCAAAAATCCACTAAATGGCGGTAGACCAGCCATCATCAACGCAATGATGAAATAGCAAACAGCAACGGTATTATGCTGTTTCATACGGGGCGCAATTTTAAAATGATCTTTAAATTCGCCACGTTGTGAGGTAATCCAACCCGAGAGAATATAAAAAGCTGCACCAATGATGGTACTGTGAATCAGGTAGTAAAGCCCCGCAGCCCATGCATCCGTATTAAAGAGTGAAATCGCAACCAATATTGTCCCGATAGAAGACAAAATCATAAAACCGACAAAACGACGTAAACGATCGGTTCCGATAGCACCATAAGCACCATAGAGCGAGGTTACTAAGCCAATCGGTAACAGCCACTGTTGTAAGATTTCACGGCTAATCCCATCGTCAAACACAGTACCATTGACACGGAGAATGGCATAGATGCCGACCTTGGTCATAATGGTGAACAAGGCTGCGACAGGCGTGGTTGCCACAGCATAGGTCTTTGGTAACCAGAACCCTACAGGCAGCATTGCAGCTTTGATGCCAAAGACGGTAAACAGTAACAATGCACCAGCCACTGCGATACGATGTTGATCCGCTTCAAGCAAAGGCATAAGTAGTGCAACATCAGCCATATTTAAGCTACCTACACTGCCGTAAATCATCCCGAGTCCAATCAGGAAAAGGCCAGAGGCAAATAGGTTAATGGTGACGTAATGAATACCAAGCTGAAAACGTGCTTTGCCTTGACCATGTAAGAGCAAAACATATGATGCCATCAACAGGATTTCAAAGAACACAAACAGGTTAAATAAATCGCCTGTCAGGAACGCACCACACAAACCCATCAGTAAGAAATGGCACATGGCATGGAAATAACGACCACGTTCGTCCCATTCTTTGCTAGCAAACCACATCACTGGCACAGCAAGTCCATAGGTTAGCACCAACATGAAAGCAGAGAGTCGATCTAAGACTAAAACGATGCCGAATGGTGCGGCCCATTCACTCAAGTTATAAACCAAAACTTGACCAGAGCTGGCAATCATCAAATAACTGATGGATGTGATCAGTCCGAGGATACCAGAGACATAACTGATTCCGCGACGCCAAGGTTGTCGCCAGTCATGCGCCAACGAGCCAGAACCGGGGTTGCCCAGCAGGACTAAAATAAATGCAGTAATTGCAGGAATTAAAATACTGAAAATCGGGCTATGCGTAGTCCAAAATTGGATGAAGTCATGCATTATGGCTCATCCTCCCGCGGGTCAATTTGCGGTATTTCTTCTTTGGAGTCCACATGATCTGTTCCAGTTTCATAGCGGCTACGCAGAGCCAATTGTACGATAAAGGCAGTGGTCGCAAAGCCAATCACAATGGCTGTCAGGACCAAGGCTTGCGGTAAAGGGTCGGTCGCTTTGATGGTTTCAGTTAACACGGCAGGTGCGTTGACATGAATACGCCCCATGACAAATAAAAATAAGTTCACGGCATAGCCAATCATGGCTAAACCCAGTACGACAGGAAAGGTACGTGCCCGCAAAATCAGGTAGACCCCTGTTGCAGTCAGTAAGCCAATGGCTGAAGCGAGTAAAAATTCTAAACTAATCATCTTATTCGCCTCTTGGAACTGGACCAGACATACTCGAGTGACGCGAGTCGCCTAAGACGGAAATCATTAACATCGTCGCGCCCACAACGGTGATGTAGACACCTGTGTCGAAGAGGGCAGCGGAGGCAAGGTGCATTTCACCTAAAATGGGTGGCGATACATAGATATGAGCACTGGTCAGGAATGGACGCCCCCATAGCCAAGCCGCGATACCTGTCAGCCCCGCAATGGTTAAACCAATACCAATCCAAACTTCATATAAGCGACCTGATTTTGCACCAATCAGTTGTTCAGCACGGTCTTGGCCGAGCGCAATATATTGAATCACTAAGGCTAAAGAGGTAATTAAGCCTGCAATAAAGCCACCGCCTGGTAAATTATGACCCCGTAGGAAAATATATAAGCTGATGACGAGTGCTAAAGGCAAAATCCATGATGATGTAATACGGAACATCAGTGGTGACGGATTAAAACGATAGGTCAGACCTTGCGTAATGGTGGTACCATGAGCACGCATACCATCCATCATGCACAGCGTACCAATTGCGGCAATTCCCAGTACGGTAATTTCACCAAAGGTATCGAAGCCACGGAAGTCGACCAAGATCACGTTGACCACATTGGTACCACCACCAAGTGGGATGGATTGCTGCATAAAGAACCATGAGATGGAATTATGATCGCGGGTCATGATCAGCCATGAAATCCATGCGATCCCTAAACCTGCAATAATCGCAATTATTGCATCTCGCCAACGACGAGACACACTCGACTCATAAGGTGTGAGCTGTGGTAATAATGATAAGCTCATGAGTAAGAGCACGGTGGTCACCACGTCAACAGTAATCTGCGTGAGCGCCAAATCTGGAGCGGAGAAACAGATAAACACCATAGTCACAACCAGACCGACTGCACCACTGATGAGGACGGCTTTAATCCGTTCATGGTGGAACCAAAGCATCATCCAACATGCAGAGAATAATAATAGCCACAGAACGATTGCGATGATTGGTGCATGTATCAGTTCACGGCTGCCTGTGCCGATACCTTGCAGCCAAAATGGAACAATGACGATGGCTACACTAAAGATTAAAATCCACAATAAATAGCTTTGTAATTTGCCATTTTCAGTAAAGCGACGGAACTTTCTTGAGCTGAGTAAAAGATGCTTTAAAAATAAGTCGAACAGGATTTTGCCTTGCAAACGGCCCAAAAGAGGATCCAAATCGATCCGGCGTAATTTGCCGCCCTTTGCCAATGCGAAGTAGAAAATTAAACCACCCAATAGTGCTATTACACTCATCAAAAGCGGTGCATTTAAACCATGCCAAATCGCTAAATGTGTACCTTCAAACGCAGGGTTTTGAATACTCGCACGTGCTGTGCTGTTGACTATATGCTCAACCAATAGGGCGGGGAATAATCCAACTAAAATACATAAAGCAGCCAGTAAGGTTGCTGGTGCGCGCATACCAAAAGGTGGTTCATGTGCTTCTTTATTGGGAACTTCTTTCCCCAGTGGACCATCAAAAAATACCCCATGAACCAAACGTACTGAGTACGCGACAGCAAAGATACCGGCAAAAGTAGCGATGATAGCCGACACGATCATCACTGGCCCAGTCAGGTTGGCCAAAAGTTCAGTAAAGAACATCTCTTTAGAAAGGAAACCATTGGTTAATGGTACACCTGCCATAGAGGCCGCAGTGATCATGGTCAGCGTTGCTGTAAACGGAAGTAATTGCCATAAACCAGAGAGTTTTCGTAAATCACGTGTACCTGATTCGTGGTCAATAATCCCCGCGATCATAAATAGGGCTGCTTTGAAGGTTGCATGGTTAATGATATGGAAAATAGCAGCGGCAACTGCGAGGGGAGAACCGATCCCGAGTAAACAAACGATCAGACCTAAATGGCTGATGGTGGAATAGGCCAACAGCCCTTTTAAATCTTCTTTGAAAATGGCAAAGAAGGCCGCCATACATAAGGTAAACAAACCAATAAAGGTGACCAAGTTGTGATACAACACCGCGCCTGCAAAGATTGGCAATAAGCGTGCAAGCAAGAAAATTCCGGCTTTCACCATCGTGGCAGAGTGTAGATAAGCCGAGACGGGGGTCGGTGCCGCCATGGCATTTGGCAACCAAAAATGGAAAGGGAACTGCGCACTTTTGGTAAATGCCCCCATTAAAATTAATAGGAGTGTGGGCACAAAAAGTGGATGCTGCTGAATTTGGCTACTCATCGTCAGGATTTGGTCAATCTGATAGGTGCCCGTGATTTGCGCCAACAGAACAAAACCACCCAACATACATAGACCACCCATGCCTGTAATGGTCAAAGCCATTCGAGAGCCACGCTGAGCTGCGTCGTAATTGCTCCAATAACCGACCAAAAGGAATGATGAAATACTGGTGAGTTCCCAGAAAATGAGTAATAAAATTAAATTATTAGACAATGAAATGCCGAGCATGGCAGCCATGAACAGCATCAATAAAACATACAGTTTACTGAGCGAGTTCTTTGGACTTAAATAATAGTAGGCATAGATATAAATTAAGGTGCCGATCCCGGTAATGAGCAGGGAAAACAATAAGCCCAGTGCATCGAGACGGAAACTGAAATCTATGCCAACTTGAGTGAGCCACGGCCAAGTTTGAATGATGGTTTTGCCATTAAAGACATCTTGAGCCTGACTCAATAATAAAACTAAACTGCTGAGGCTGACGCCAATCGCCCCTAAAGCTGTTACCCCGCGAGAGAATTGCTTCAACCACGAGACAAGTGTTGTGCCTAGTATTAACGGTAACAATATAATAATCGGTAGCACACTCGTATCCATTGTCATGATTAGGCGGTGAAACCTAGGTGTATTTCATCTTTCAAGGATTACAGGACAGCAAAGAGCAGTCCAAAAATTCAATCTTGAAAGCCGTGTGTGTCAAAAAAATTAAAAACAAGCTGTGTTGCGCAACTCGTAAAGCGATAGCAATTTCCGATGTTACTATGAAAATTGCAAATAAAACCGATCATATTACATGCGTAAAACAACATCAATCTTTTTTATGAACCACTTACACATTATACGCCTGACGAAACTGTCTAGACATCTATTGCGGCCTTGTTGCTGAATATTTAAACATCGAGGCTATGGATTACGCTCACTTAATCAGCCTCAGTTTTTTTAACTTAGCGGTTGGATCGTAACGTCCTGATCACCCCGCTGTGATAAAGCCCTAACCAATTCTTGTTGCTGTTGCTCGGTCAGTTGCGTCTGGATTAATTGCAACATGTGCTGGATCGTATCTGGGCTGTTCAGTGGCTCATTTAATTCAGTCTCTTCAGTTTTGGCTGGAAGCGATACCTTTGATCCGAGTTGCAACTGCTGATAAATCTGATCATAAGTTTCTTGTAGTTTTTCAGGCTGAATCTCACTGAGCTTTTTATTCTGTAGTTGTAAGCACTGAAAACGAGAAGCCTGTTCCAGCAGTTCAGGACGGTTGCCGCTGGCAATGATTTGGAGTCGTGGAAACGCTTGATTTAAACGGGTCAAAATCACTTGAGTCATGTTTTGATCGAGTTGGTGGTCTATGGCGTCGATCAATAAAATGCCGTCACCTTCTTGGCACGGATATAAGCTATGAGGATTGAGTAGACAGAGGCGACGCACAATATCACCAATTAAGGCCACAAGGTTGCGCACACTATTCGACAACTGTTGAAACAACATGTCTTTGCCTTGATAGCAGACCATTAACTGTAATTTGGGGTGATATTGCAGATAAATATTGGTCACATCGGGCAACACGGTCTCTAAAGCTTGTTTTAATGATCTGAGTGACGGCGCGTGTAGATCGGCCTGAGCTTGCGCCAGTTTTTGTCCAAAAAGTGGCGTGTCAGATGTGTTGGATGCGTCAGTTGGGTTTTTTGGATGTAATAAATTTTGAATTAATTCGGCACTTTGTGCATTTTCGATGTCGGATATTTCACGAAACCACTCAAAAAAACGAATAAACGTGGTAAAGGGAATGGCCGAGATTTCATAGGCATGTGAAGGCTGAAAAATAGCAGGATTGTTTTTATTGAGAATATTTACGTCGTTGACGAAGCGTTCAGCAGGGTAATAGGCAATGAGTGGCAACCCTTGTAACGGATCAGCTTTGAGGGCTTTTTGATATAGTGCAACCATGGATTCTAATTGCTGTGTTTCGGCCTTACTGAGGCCGACACCTTGACTGTTTAAAGTTTTATACAATTGCCATGAACAACATTGCGGGTCTTGGTCTTGTTGATCACTTGAGAGCTGAAATGCGCCAATGTCTTCGGGAAAACTGACCTGAATATCAAGTTTCGACTGTAAGCGATTTAACATGATGTCTTGATCGAGCATCACCACGCCTGCAGTACGCAAATCTTTATAGCGTGCAGCAAACCAAGTGAGGGCCTGATAACTAAAGCGCAGTAGGGAGGTTTTTCCGGAGCTTTGATCACCCAAGATTAAGGTAATCGGCAGATCGTGATAATTAAAATTGAGGGTGATATCAGTAAAATGAAGGGTGTGCTTGAGTTGAATCGATTGTATTTTCATGGTGCACCTTTTACTGATTTATTGTTTATTCACCTTTGTCATCATACTAGCTGACCGCCTGTGCCAAAGATTTGGGCATTTGACGTTTTAAATGCTGCATCAAGTCATAAATATGATGGATATTTAAACTTACTTTAGCACGTGTGCAGGCCACGTAAAGTAACCGTAACTCTTCGTCACTAATTTTATAATCTTTATCGTTGAGCTTAAATTGGTAGTCATCTTCAATATGCACTCGATCCCATTCTAAACCTTTGGCTTTATGGGCGGTCGAGATGATGTAGTCGGCTTGATCTATCGGGGTGATTTTCGCCAGTGCCTTTTTCAGCGGGTCAGTACCGTGGTCATCGACCAACTTCACTAGCGGTTTAATATCGCTGCCGTCATTGGTTTCACAATATTCATGCACATCATGCCATGAGTTAAACCACGCAAGCTCTGGGACATCGACTACGCGCTTGCCTTGCTTGAGCATGGCTGCAGCATCGACAAAACGATTGAGTCGCGCATGATCTGCTTGCAGGCTAACTTTTTCGCCCTTAACCAAACCCGCCAATAACAGTTCCATCGCACGTGCATTGGTACGACATAAAATGGCATCGCGCATCTTGGTATGTGGTTTATTGACCACTTTAGAGTTGAGCTGCGGATTACCCAATAAAGGCACGGTTTCGTTCAATGCGCCCAGTAGAGCATTGGCGTTCAAGGCAATTTCTTCACCAAAACGGAAAGACGTAGTCAAACGGGATTCGGGTAAAGGGAGTTGCTGCATGGCATTGACTGCGCCACGCCATGCATAAATTTGTTGATGCGCATCGCCAACATAGATGACTTGAGTATTCCGCTGTTTCAGTAAAATCCCTAGCATTAGCGGGTCAGCATCTTGAGCTTCATCGAACAGCACATAATCCGCAGGAATATTCGGTTCAGACAAAGCCCAAAGTTTTAAATAAATATCGTGTCCAATCCCTGCTGCATGGTTCGGATCAATCGACTCTAACCAACGACGTTCAATGGCAGGATACAAATGCTTTTGTAAGCTTTCGATATCGTCCGGATGCAGCCAACTCGGTGCTTGTAGATGTCGTGGGGCAGGGTACTGTGAACTGGTCGAACAGAAATAACTGACAGCGTTTGCTACCAGACTCGCCAAGCGCGAAGGCATGAGTACATATTTTTCATAACGACCGCCCATCATACGGCGTAGGGTGATCGGTTCTAGTCGATATTCTTTGGCAATAAAACTCGGACTTAAACGTGGTAGACGCAGTTTGTCAGTCACTCCACGTGGAACACTACGATAGGCCAATGAGTGAAAGGTTCGACAGTCGACATTTTGATGAAAACGATTCTGTGCTTCGGTGGCAATGGCTTTGTTAAATGCCAAGTACATGCCACGCCGCTGAGGCATGGCATCACTGATCATTTGGAGTGTAGTGGTTTTACCTGTGCCAGCATAGGCAATCACTTTAAATGATTTGCCAAGACGTGCGTTATCTATGGCAGTGGCCTGCTCATAGGTCGCGGTCGGTTTTTTAAGATCTGGCACGGTTGAGACTTTTAGTGCTGACGGTTGGCTTTTTCAACCAAACCCGAAAGGCCTTGACGACGAGCGAGTTCGTTGAGTACCAATTGAGGATCAATATCGAAATAACCTAGCATTACAATGGTATGGAACCAAAGATCTGCCACTTCGTAAATCAAATCGTTTTTGTTGTCTTCATTGGCTTCGATTTTAAAATCTTTAGCGGCAATGATGGTTTCAACGCTTTCTTCACCGATTTTTTCTAAAATTTTGTTGAGGCCTTTATGGTAAAGCTTCGCCACATAAGAGGACTCAGGATCAGCTTGTTTGCGTTCAGCCATCATTTTACCTAAGTAGTCGAGTACTTCGACTTGCTCAGATTGCGCATTGGATGCATTCATCGCAAGGGTATGCGGATTTGCTGATTTTACACCATAAATTGCAGCAGGATCTTTCAATTGCGCATCGACAATTTCCCAGCCATTGGCAGTAAGCTTGCGGTAGAAGCATGACTCACGGCCGGTATGGCAGGCAATGCCGCCATGCTGTTCAATTTGTAGCACAATCACGTCAGCATCACAGTCCAAACGGATTTCATGTACGGTTTGGAAATGGCCAGATTCTTCACCTTTATGCCATAGCTTATTGCGTGAACGTGAAAAGTACACCGCTTGATTTTTTTCTGCAGTTTGCGCCAACGCTTCACGGTTCATCCATGCCACCATCAATACGCGCCCGCTTTGATGATGCTGTGCAATAGCAGGCACTAAGCCTTGTTCGTTAAATTTTACTTCATCGAGCCATTGCAGGTTGTTCATGAGGATTTCACCAATTCAAAAATCAAAAAATAAATGCCGCAGCATTTGAGCAGCACTATAGTGTAAGCCATCAAGAGAATGATGGGGAGTTAATTCTTAATCAAATTTTAAATTGCGCAGTTCAGCCGCAGAATCATCTGCAGGCTTTCGGGCAATGTCAGCATAATTCATTTGCCCAAATGCACCCGTTTTTAAGCCGGAAATCGTAATCGCCATTTCTTTGCGGAAAAACGGCAGCTGATACATAGCACGAAATGAAAAATCACGGAGCGGTGCTGTCCAGCGATGATGTGATTGATAAAAAGGAGTCAGCAAGCGACTAAAAAATTGGTAAAATCGCACGGAGGACAACCGTAGCTGATGATACTCCTGCCAGAGGTTTTGCAGTGAGGAGTCCTGTTGATATTGAAGCAGAGCTTGACTGATGGCCCATGCATCGAGCAAAGCCATGTTGGCGCCTTGTCCAAGCTGTGGACTCATGGCATGAGCAGCATCGCCTAATATGCCGATACGACCTTCACCAAGTTTGCTCAGCACCACATCACGATAATTGGCAGATAGCCATTGCTGCGGATCATCTGGATGTGGAATCACATGCGCTAACCATTCTGCAACACTCGGCCAGCGTTTTGAAACTTCAAGCAACCATTGCTGCTGTGCGTTCTTTGTTTTTAAGAATCCCTCTAAATCTTCTGTAGGTAGACTCCAGAAAATGCTCGAAAGGCGCTGTTCAGGCTGTGTTGGAATTGCTCCCGTTGGCATCACACCCATCATGATATTGGAACGGTCATAGAACTGATGCAAGATCTGCGGATTGAGTACTTCGCATTCAGGCACGATGATCCACTTCGCCCCCCAAGGATAAGCTTGGTTGAGCTTTTCCCACGCTTTAGGACGTAAATGGCTGCGTGCACCATTGGCAATCAGCACGAGATCAAACTGACGTTGAAAAGATTGATCTGCGGACTGCCCAATTACGTTTATACCCTCACTGGATTCTTGAAGTTCATGCACTTCATGCGCCATGCACCATTCAACGTGTTGAGGATATTCACGGACTTTGGATGCGAGGACATGACAGAGTGTGGCACGGTGAATGCCGAGCCCATATGAACGGTCATCGGCTTGACGATAATGACTGTTTATCAGCAAGTCGCCGCCAGCCAGTTGACCTTCAAGACCAGTTACCACAGCGCCAAGGTTTAAGGCATGCTCCAAAATGCCTAAATGTTCGAAAACTGCCAGTCCGGCAGGTTGTAATAATAATCCTGCACCCACAGGTTCAAGTTGTGAGACTTTTTCATATAAGCAGATCTGATGGCCTTGAGCAGCAAGCATTGCTGCAGCAGCTAATCCTGCTGTACCTGCACCGATGATGGCAATATTTTGAGTTTTCATTGTTATAAAAGTTGATTTTATCTCACCCCAATGTAGCAAAGTTGTCGTATAAAACCCAATAAAAAAGCCCTCATAAGGGCTTTTTTAGGGATGCATCAGGTCTTACCAATGTTCACCAGGGAATAGGCGAGCATATGCTTTTTGTACCCAATTGAGTTTTTCTTGTTTACCAATAGACGCTGAAGAACTTGGGAACAGGTTATAACCAATCGACATGAGTTTGTTATTAATGTCAGGAGCAATGGAGTAAGTGATCGAAGCCAAACGGCCCAAATTGGTCGCCACTTTCTTCGGACGTTTCACGATGGCAAATGCAATCAGGTCAGTCGCTTGTTCTGGAGAAAGCGTTGGAACGTATTTATAAATTTTGGTTGGAGCGATCATTGGCGTGCGCACCAATGGCATGTAGACCGACGTGATGGCAATATTATGCGAGTGAACTTCAGCGCTCAGGCAACGGCTAAAAGCATCTAATGCGGCTTTAGACGCAACATAGGCAGAGAAGCGTGTTGCATTGGCCAATACACCAATCGAACTGATGTTGATGATATGACCTTCACGACGAATCATCATTTTCGGCAGTAAATTCATCACCAAACGTACCGCGCCAAAATAGTTCAACTGCATAGTACGTTCAAAATCATGGAAACGATCGGTTGATTCATGTACGGCACGACGAATAGAACGGCCAGCGTTATTAATTAAGATATCAATATGATCGACGGAAGCGAGGATTTGTTGTGCCACAGCATCAATGGAGTCCATATCATTGAGGTCACATGGGAAAACATCGGCTTTACCGCCAGTGGCTTCAATTTCAGCTTTTACGGCATCAAGAGTTTCTTTGGTACGTGCAACCAGTAGAACATGTGCGCCTGCGTTGGCAAGGCGATGCGCTGTGGTTAAACCGATACCACTTGATGCACCGGTGATTAAAATGGTCTTACCGTTGACACGGTCAACGAAACGTTTCTCAAGTCTTGAATTCACGATGAGGTTCCCTGTTAAATCAGTTTTATTGTATTCATTTATCGGCCCGACAACGTTATGTGCAGGGCTGTTTTAAGTCAGCGGTATGATAGCGTTTTATTCAAAAAAAGCCATATGATAAGTAATTGATAATAAAATAATATTTAGAGTTTTTACTCTAAATTAAAATCCCTATTTACTCAATTTTTAACACATAAATATGTGAAAGAGAAGTGCTTTTAGCAACATCGTTGCAACGCAAAAAAAGTCGATTTTCAAGATAAATAAAATTGTAAATAAATATAGAAGCAGGGCCATAGATGCCCAAAGTTGGAAGGCGGATTATGTGGGAGTGGTTATTTAAATGAAATGGAAATAAAAACAGGCCTTAAAAATAAGACCTGTGGATTGTGCAATTATGGTTTAAACAGCAGCTAAGGCTTGCTCTAAGTCTGCAATCAAGTCATCCGCATGTTCGATCCCAATCGATAAACGAACCATATCAATGCTGACCCCCGCTGCTTTGAGTTCATCTTCATTGAGCTGACGATGTGTCGTGGTCGCGGGATGGCAGGCTAAACTTTTGGCATCACCAATATTCACCAGGCGAGTAAACAACTGCAAGGCATCGATGAAACGTGTGCCACCTGCAAGGCCATCTTGAACGCCGAATGAAAGAATCGCAGATGGTTTGCCTTTGACATATTTTTGCGCCAAAGCATGTTGTGGGTGGTCTTTTAAGCCAGCGTAGTTGACCCATTTTACTTTTGGATGCGCTTGTAAATATTCAGCCACTTTTTGCGCATTTTCGGTATGACGTTCCATGCGCAGGCTTAAGGTTTCCAAACCTTGTAAGATCAAAAACACATTGTGTGGGCTGATCGCAGCGCCTGTATTACGTAGTGGTACCACGCGCGCACGGGCAATGTAGGCGGCTTCACCTAAAGCTTCGACATAATTCACCCCGTGGTAGCTTGGATCAGGGGTATTGAGTGATTTAAAGCGTTCAGGGTATTTGCCCCATGGGAACTTGCCGCTGTCGACGATGATGCCGCCGATCGAATTACCATGACCGCCAATATATTTTGTGAGTGAATGCACCACAATGTCGGCACCAAATTCAAAAGATTTTTGCAGGACAGGGGTGGCCACAGTATTGTCCACCACCACAGGTATGCCATATTCATGCGCAATTTTCGAAATTGCTTCGAGGTCAATAATATTGCCCAATGGGTTACCAATAGATTCGACAAAGACCAGCTTGGTTTTGTCATCGATGAGGCTACGCAGCGCTTCAGGGTTCTGATAATCAAAGAAGCGAACTTCAATGCCTTGTTTCGGCAGAGTGTGGGCAAACAGGTTATATGTGCCGCCGTACAGGGTCGAAACTGAAGCGATATTGTCGCCTGCTTCAGCAATGGTTTGAATCGCATATGTAATGGCCGCCATACCTGATGCCAACGCCAGTGCGCCTATACCGCCTTCGAGTGCTGCAACACGCTGTTCAAGTACCGCCGTGGTTGGATTCATAATGCGGGTATAAATATTACCCTGAACTTTTAAGTCAAATAAATCAGCACCATGCTGTGTGTTATCAAAGGAATATGAAGTGGTTTGATAAATTGGCACCGCAACCGCTTTGGTGGTTGGCTCCGGTGTATACCCCGCGTGAATTGCTAAAGTTTCGTCTTTATATGTCATGATTACTTCATCTAAGTGAGCTAGTTTTTAAACAGTCTATCATTTTTATATATGAATAAAAGTGCTTTATTTCTAAAATTAATATCATAATTATTCATATTGTTGAAAAATTTTCAGCTAAAGATGAGCGAAATCATGCTTAAAAACGCATGTTTAAATTTTGTTCGCCATTAAACTTGTAACAATGCATTGAAGGCGTGTGCGAAACCTTATTTTTTCACGACTTTATGCGTATAATAGCCGATTATTTTTTCGCTCAATTGAGCAGGGGCAACTTTGTGTTGTTCCGTATATGTTTTGACTATTGAGGAGTCCTAAGTGGCCCAATATATTTACACGATGAACCGTGTGTCGAAGATGGTTCCGCCTAAGCGCGAAATCCTGAAAGACATCTCTTTATCATTTTTCCCAGGCGCAAAAATTGGTGTGCTTGGTCTAAACGGTGCAGGTAAATCTACCTTGCTTCGTATTATGGCGGGCGTAGATAAAGATTTCTCAGGTGAAGCACGTGCTCAACCGGGTATCAAAATTGGTTACCTTGAACAAGAGCCGCCATTGGATGAAAGCAAAGACGTTCGTGGTAACGTTGAAGACGGTTTACGTGAACCGTTGGATGCTTTGGCGCGTCTTGATGAAGTGTTTGCAGAATATGCAGCAGAAGATGCTGACTTTGATGCACTTGCAAAAGAACAAGAGAAGTTAGAAGCAATTATCCATTCATGGGATGCACATAACATTGTCAACCAAATGGATCAGGCTGCTGCTGCGTTGAACCTTCCAGCTTGGGATGCAGATGTATCTAAGTTGTCTGGTGGTGAGCGCCGTCGTGTTGCACTTTGCCGTTTGTTATTGTCTAAACCAGACATGCTGCTTCTAGACGAACCGACGAACCATTTGGATGCTTCATCAGTCTCTTGGTTAGAACGTTTCTTGAAAGACTTCCCAGGCACCATCGTTGCGATTACCCATGACCGTTACTTCTTGGATAACGTGGCAGAGTGGATTCTTGAGCTTGACCGCGGCATGGGTATTCCATACCAAGGCAACTATTCTTCTTGGTTAGAGCAGAAAAATGCTCGTTTAGAGCAAGAACAGAAGCAAGAAGAATCTTTTGCTAAAGCATTGAAAAAAGAGCTTGAATGGGTTCGTTCAAATGCTAAAGGTCAGCAAAAGAAAAACAAAGCGCGTATGGAGCGTTTTGAAGAGCTTAACTCACGCGAATTCCAACAGCGTAATGAAACGTCTGAAATCTACATTCCACCTGGTCCACGTCTAGGCAACAAGGTTGTAGAAGTTGAAGGCATCAGCAAATCGTTTGGTGATCGTACGCTTTATAAAGACTTATCATTCGTTGTACCACCTTGTGCCATTGTGGGTATCGTGGGTGAGAACGGTGCGGGTAAAACCACATTGTTCCGTATGATGACAGGCGAACAACAACCAGATACAGGTACAGTTACACTGGGTGAGTCTGTTAAAGTGGCTTATGTTGGTCAGATTCGTGACACCTTAGATGACAACAAAACTGTTTGGGAAGAAGTTTCTGGCGGTTTAGATATCTTGAAAATTGGTGAATACGAAATCGCATCTCGTGCGTATATCGGTCGCTTTAACTTCAAAGGTCAAGATCAGCAAAAACGTGTAGGTCAATTGTCAGGTGGTGAACGTAACCGTTTACAACTTGCGAAAATCCTGCAAATGGGTGCAAACGTCATCTTACTCGATGAACCGTCAAACGACTTGGATATTGAAACTTTACGTGCGCTTGAAGATGCCATTCTGGTATTCCCAGGTACTGTCATGGTGATCTCGCATGACCGTTGGTTCCTCGACCGTATTGCAACGCACATTTTGTCATTTGAAGGTGAAACCCCTGAATTCTTCACAGGTAACTACCATGAGTTTGAAGAATATCGTCGTAAACGTGATGGTGATGACCTTGTTGCAAAGCGTCAAAAATACCGCAAAATTGGTAACTAAGTTCCAGTTTTAAAATAAAAAACCAGCCTGCGGGCTGGTTTTTTATTACTTAGGATGCAATGACTATACGACAATGTCTTCATAGGCATGATGTAAGACGTAGTCTGCATGTTCATGGCCTTGTGCAGCGGCTTTACTGAGCCAAAGTTCTGCAAGTTCATAATTACGGTCCAAGCCGAGTTCTCCACGTAAATAACCGAGACCTAAGCGATATTGGGCATCTTTATGACCTTTTAATGCGGCACTTAAAAAATTCCACATAGCATTGCGATAGTCAGTAGGGGATTGGTCTGCTAAATCCATAGTATGGTGACTGAGAAAGTCTTGATGGTGTTGAGCCGCAAGAATTTCAAAATAAGTCCCTTGGGCGTAATCACCTTCGGCTTCTGGAATCGAAAGATGCATTCCTTGCAACTTTGGATTCATCTGTTGTGACAACAGTGCATAGATTTTTTTCAGAGCTTGTATCATCATTGTTAAACTCCTTGTTTCTAAATATAACCACTTGATTAATAAAAATATTAACAGTAGCCATTCGTGCGCTGCGATGAATGATTTAATTGTTTTAAACAGATCACACTTAAGATGAAAATTAGCATGCTTGTCATGATATGTGAATAGGTATTAAAAAAATATTTATAAGTAATTTCAGTTATCTAGATCGAGAAAATTAATTTGAATAAACTGAAAGAGGATGCTGAAAAAGCAGTTTTTAAGCTTGAAAGTAAAACGTAATACTGAAGGTTGAATGATGTAATTTTATTACGTTTACTGCACCTGTTAAGCTCAAGGCTGAAGAACATATAATTTATAAAGGTCAGAAAATAATGAGTGAGCATTATGGGCATGACCACAGCCATGCCGTTGTCACAGAAGGGAATGTCAAAAAATTAAGTTTTGCTTTAGCACTGACCACGACGTTTTTGATTATTGAAGTCATTGCTGGATTTATGACGCAAAGTTTGGCGCTATTGTCAGATGCGGCACATATGTTCACCGATGCTGCAGCCCTTGCCATAGCATTGGTCGCGATCAAAATTGGCAAGCTTCCTGCTGACAATAAACGCACCTTTGGCTATCAGCGTTTTGAGATTTTGGCTGCCTTGTTTAATGCCTTGATGCTATTTGTGGTTGCGATTTATATTTTGTATGAGGCCTATCAGCGCTTTTCAACGCCGCCAGAAATTCAAAGCATGGGCATGATGATTGTGGCGGTTATTGGTTTGATCATTAATTTAATCTCGATGCGTATTTTATTTTCCAGTTCGCAAGAAAGCTTGAATGTGAAAGGAGCATATCTAGAGGTGTTGAGTGATGCCTTAGGTTCGGTGGGTGTGATTATTGGCGCGGCGATTATTTATTTTACGGGCTGGATGTGGGTCGATACCCTTATAGCGGTGCTCATTGGTTTTTGGGTCTTACCAAGGACTTGGATTTTATTAAAACAAAGTATCAATATTTTATTGGAAGGCGTGCCTGAAGAAATCGACATAGAAAAGTTACGCAATGATTTATTGGCACTCAAAGGGGTGGAGAGCATTCACCAGTTAAAGGTCTGGGCAATAACGTCAAAGAATGTGCATTTGACGGTTCATCTCTTTGCACCTGAAGCCGATCGTAATGCCTTGTATTTTGAGGCGATTGAAATGTTGCAACATGAGCACGGAATCACAGAGATGACATTACAAATCGAAGAAGATGAATGTGTGGTGCACCAACACACCCAAAAGTCTGATCATGAACATCATCAAGATGATCATGCGCATTCTCATGATGAATCACATCAGCACTAATGCTGATGTGATTTAAATGGCTTGCTTAGATTTCCCACTCATGATTACATTCGCGGCATTTCCATTTTTTCTGTGATTGCATAAAACCTTGCATTGAAATTTTGAAATCTGGCAGGTCGCGATAGAACATGAAGCCAGCAATCAAGCAGGCAATAAATACAACAACAGTCGCAGTTTGTAATGTAGTACCTGCACCGTCACCAAAAATCCACATTGCGATGCTGATAATCACCAACAGTAAAAGAATAAATACCGCAGGGATGAGGATAATCAGGCTTTTAGGCACGACAGGACGAGCAACAGGCTGGCCTGCTTGCGCAAGAGGCATAATTTTAGGGCTTTGACATTTAGGGCAACGGTATTGCATTGCAACTCCATAATTTTAATCTATGGTTTATTTTAATCAGAATGACGCAGAAAGCAAAAATACCTTAAATTTAAATCAGATAAAATTTAGGCAATAAAAAACCCAAGTCATAATGCTTGGGTTTTTTATAAGATGATTTGCATCACCTTGAATATGGCGTCCCTACGGGGATTCGAACCCCGGTTACCGCCGTGAAAGGGCGATGTCCTAGGCCTCTAGACGATAGGGACAATTTGAGGCAACTTAGAGTTGGTTGACACCATCTCTCGGTATGGGCGCTATATTAGGGGGATAACGCCCATCCGTCAACTAAAAAATCAATTAAGCTTCATCAACTGCATCATTTTTCGGCAGTTTTAGGCTTTCATTGAGTTTTTCCCATGCTTTTGTTTCTTTTTTACTCGGACCGCCCACAATTTCAAGCGCATGACGTAAGCGAGCAAAGGTTAAATCAGGACCAATGGTTACCATCGATTGCATAACCGGTGTCGAAGATGTCGAACCAGCAATAGCAATAAAGAAGGTTGGCATGAAGTCACGAAGTTTAATGTCCATTTGGTTCGCCAAATCCATAAGCGTTTGGCTGACAGTGTCATTGTTCCAAGTGAACATGCTTTCTAGACGCCAAATGGCAAATTGAAGGCTTTGACGAACTTGTTCTTCAGTCAATTTTTTGCTTTCAAACTGTTCTTTGCTGAGTGTTGGGAATTGGTTGAAATAAAAACCTGCCCAATTCACTGCTTCAGACAATAAATTAATACGTGGTTGAATCGCAGCAGCAATTTCTTCCAAGGTATTACGATCTGATTTCCAAGCCAGTAGGGTATCGAGCAATTGACCCGGTGTTAAACCTTTAATCCATTGACCATTTAACCAGTTTAGCTTTTCAACATCAAAGATTGGACCGCCTAGTGATACACGTTGAATGTCAAAGTGTTCAATCATTTCAGCCAAAGTGAATTTTTCACTTTCATCCGGCATTGACCAGCCCATGCGGCCTAAGTAGTTCAATAATGCTTCTGGTAAAACGCCGATGTCTTTGTAGTAGTTAATTGATGTTGGGTTTTTACGTTTAGACAGTTTTGATTTATCTGGGTTACGTAACAGCGGCATGTGGCAAAGCACCGGCATGTCCCAACCAAAATATTTGTACAATAATTGGTGTTTAGGCGCAGAGGGAATCCATTCTTCACCACGAATCACGTGAGTGATTTCCATTAAATGGTCATCAACTACGTTTGCTAAGTGATACGTCGGTAAACCATCGGTTTTCAGTAGAATTTGCATGTCGACTTGCGCCCAAGGAATTTCGACTTCGCCACGCAGTAAATCGTTAAATTTACAAATCCCTTCTTCAGGCACTTTCATACGAATGACATGCGGTTCACCAGCAGCCAAACGCTGCGCCACTTCTTCCGCAGTGTGTTTTAAGCCACGTCCGTCGTAACGCGGTGATTCACCACGCGCTTGTTGTTCCGCACGCATTTGATCGAGTTCTTCTGCTGTTGCGAAGCAGTAGAATGCATGACCTTTTTCAACCAGTTCCAACGCATATTGTTTATAAATGTCCATACGTTCAGATTGGCGATATGGCGCATGAGGGCCACCCACATCTGGACCTTCTGACCAGTTCAAACCTAACCAACGCAATGAATCTAAAATCATTTTTTCAGATTCTGGGGTAGAGCGCAGTTGGTCTGTATCTTCAATACGAAGAATAAATTCACCGCCATGTTGCTTCGCAAAACATAAGTTAAACAATGCAATATAAGCAGTCCCAACATGCGGGAAACCAGTAGGAGAAGGTGCGATACGAGTACGAACAGTCATAATCAGCTTTTAATCAGAATGTAAATTGGGATCTATTATAACGAAAAAGCCTGATCACTTAATGCTTAATTCAACATTGAATGATCAGGCGTTTTTTAGTATTTTTTAGACGACAGTAGGGGAACTCGTCTAAAACAATAGCTTGGGCAGCATCAATATGCTGATGTCGTTATGAGTTGCTACCAGAGAAAATGGCTTGAACAAAACGAGAAAAACTTTGGTTTTGTGACGCAAAGAAACTTTGAGTTGGTGCTGCTTTAATAGACGTAAGTACTTTTAAATTATCGTCTGTACGGCCTTTGCCTTCAGATTTTTGCTGATTAATCGCTTTTTCGATCAATGAGGTACGTTCAGCAGGCATCGTAAGTTTGTTATTCGATGCGGTGCTGGTTGCAGCACAAAAAGCAGTCTGTGCAGTCACGCTTAAACTTAAGCCTAGGCATAGTGCGTATGAAAATTTCATGTCCAAATCTCCCCCTAGTTTTGGTGATGGAACTTTTTATTTGCAAAATAGTTTTAATATTTAGACTACGATTTAACCATCTATCGTAATTAAAAAGTAGAACTACGTCACAATTTTTACAAAAAAACTAAAAAAGTCTGTACTAGGATTACCTAAATAGACTGTTTTCTCCAAATTTTCGGATGTTTTAGCAAACAACTATGAAGATAGCATGGAGATCGCTTCTGATTGTTGCTGTATTAGCAGAATTAAAGCTTTAAATACGTTATTTTTAGATATCTTTAAAACAGAAATAGATTTGAATTTATATTATAGATATCTGATTGTTAAAGTTATTTTTGATTTATATAGTGCTCTCAAGATCAATTTGAGTTTGAGCAGATGAAAAAAATAATAGCATCGGGTATTTTCGCTTTATTGGGTGGGGTGGCGGTACAGGTGTATGCCGCAAAAGATTTCTTAAATGTTTCTTATGACCCAACACGTGAGTTTTATCAGGAATATAACCAAGAATTTGGACAATATTGGAAAAAACGTACAGGACAAGAGATTAATTTTAAACAATCACATGGTGGTTCTGGCAAACAAGCTCGTGCAGTGGCAACAGGTTTACAAGCAGACGTTGTCACTTTGGCATTGGCCAATGATATTGATGAAATTGTGGCGACTGGACAAATCAATAAAAATTGGCAAAAACAATTTCCACATAATTCTGCACCGTATACCTCAACTATCGTATTTTTGGTGCGTAAGGGCAACCCGAAAAAAATTAAAGATTGGAATGACCTCACCAAACTGGGTGTTGAAATTATTACGCCAAATCCAAAAACAGGCGGCGCACCGCGTTGGATCTATTTATCAGCTTGGGGATATGCATTAAAACAGCCGGGTGGAAATGAGGCCAAAGCCAAAGAATTGGTAAAAAAACTCTATAGCAATGTCAAAGTTTTAGATTCAGGCGCGCGTGGTTCACTCACGACCTTTGCTGAGCGTGGCATTGGAGATGTCTTACTGTCTTGGGAAAATGAGGCACTGTTGGCGACTCAGGGCCTAGGCAAAGATAAATATGACATTATTTATCCGTCTATTTCGATTTTAGCTGAACCTTCGGTGGCTGTAGTAGATAAAACCGTCGACAAAAATGGTAATCGAAATTTGGCGAAGGGTTATTTAAACTATCTATATTCACCTAAGGGCCAAGAGCTGGCAGGTAAATATTTCTTCCGCCCTCGCGATGCAAAAGCCACAGCAAAATACGCTGCTCAATTCCCGAAAGTTCAAACCTTTACCATTGATAAAGTGTTTGGCGGTTGGGCAAAAGCGCAAAAGACACATTTTGTGAATGGTGCGATTTTTGATCAAATTTATAGTGAAAAGAATAAAGAGTAAAACGATCCACCATAATGGGCGTTGTAAAAACGGATCATCTGGATTATCCGTTTTTCGCATATGTAATGCATAAAAATCTATATATAGGGAATAAGTAGATTGTTTTTGTGTATTTTAATATGAAAAACAAACAATTAAATTCGCTGCGTTAGCTGTATCCAGCAAAGGGTCTAAACTTGCTGCAATTGCGATTTATGACTTTATTTCATATATTTAGCAGTATTGAATATAACTTTATGCTGGCTGTTATGAAAACTCAATTTAAGGCGTGGCTCAGTGCCGCGTTGCTTGCCACTGGTGTTGCATTTTCAGCGTCTGCTCAGGCCGCTGATCGTGAATTTTTAAATGTTTCTTATGATGCAACGCGTGAATTTTATGACGAATTTAATAAGTCATTTGGTGCATATTGGAAAGAGCGTACCGGTAAAACGGTCGCATTTAAACAATCACATGGTGGTTCAGGCAAACAAGCCCGTTCTGTGGTTGACGGTTTAAAAGGTGATGTCGTGACTTTGGCCTTGGCCAATGACATCGAAGAAATTGTGAAGTCTGGTCAGATTCAGCCGGGTTGGCAAAAAGAGTTTCCACATAACTCAGCGCCATATACGTCAACGATTGTATTCATGGTGCGTAAGGGCAACCCGAAACATATTAAAGATTGGTCTGATTTAACCAAACCGGGTGTACAAATTATTACCCCGAACCCGAAAACTGGCGGTCTCCCACGTTGGGTTTACTTGTCAGCTTGGGGTTATGCTTTGAAACAGCCGGGTGGTAATGAAGCGAAAGCCAAAGATTTCGTGGGTAAGATGTACCATAACGTAAAAGTAATGGACTCTGCGGCACGTGCATCGATGACTACATTTGCAGAACGTGGTATTGGTGATGTGTTATTGACTTGGGAAAACGAAGCTTTAGTTACGCAAAAAACTTTGGGTAAAAACAAATTTGATATCGTGTATCCATCGATGTCGATTTTGACTGAGCCTTCAGTGGCAATCGTAGACAAAACTGTCGATAAAAATGGTAATAAATGGTTAGCTCAAGGCTATATCAATTATCTTTATTCTCCATTAGGTCAAGAGATGGCTGCTCGTCATTTTTACCGTCCACGTAATGCAGCAGTTTTAGCAAAATATAAATCACAGTTCCCGCCATTAAAAACCTTTACCATTGATGAAGTGTTTGGTGGTTGGGCAAAAGCTCAACAAACACATTTTGTGAATGGTGCGATCTTCGATCAGATCTACAATAACAAGCGCTAATACATCGAAATCTAGGATTTGAGATGTTCAAAGACCTCCTTCGGGAGGTTTTTTAATGGATGGCAAAAAATAAAAACGGTTTTCTCTATGGAAAGTAATATTTCTGTACAAAAAGACGTTTGGAGCTTTGCTAAAACAAGGTAATAATGTGCAGTTACATTTTTAGCTGTGTTGAACGAACCCTTATGTCGCATATTTCTGTATTACTTCATGAAACTGTTGATGCTTTACTGGCAGATCGCAATACAGGAATTTTCGTAGATGGCACATTTGGGCGTGGCGGTCATACGCGTTTATTACTGTCTAAATTAGATGAAAATGCACGTGTTTATGCCTTTGATAAAGACCCGCAAGCATTGGCCGTTGCAGCAGAATTAGAACAAGAAGATGCGCGTTTTAAAATTATTCACGCCAGTTTTGCCGATTTAAAAGAGGAACTGCGTAGTCGTGGTATCGATTTGGTCGACGGTATTATGGCGGATTTAGGGGTGTCATCTCCGCAGCTAGACCAAGCAGAGCGTGGCTTTAGCTTTATGAAAGATGGCCCACTCGATATGCGTATGGATAACTCACAAGGTCCAACAGCCGCAGAGTGGTTGGTTGATATTGAAGAAGAAGATTTGGCCAATATTATTTTTAAATATGGTGAAGAACGTTATAGCCGCCGTATTGCCAAAGCGATTAAAGCGGCAGGGTATATTGAAACCACAGCTCAATTGGCCGAAATTGTGAAAGTTGCCCACCCGAAATGGGAAAAAAATAAACATGCAGCGACACGAACTTTCCAAGCAATTCGTATTGCTATTAACAAAGAACTCGACGATATTGATATCTTCTTACCTCAAGCGGTGGAGATGCTGAAACCTGAAGGCACTCTGGCAGTGATCAGTTTCCACTCTTTAGAGGATCGTTTAATTAAACAATTTATTCAAAAAGAATCTACACTTGCAGAAGACACAGGCTGGGGTTTACCACAAAAACGCGAAGATACCCGCCGCTTAAAAAAAGTGTCACGAATTAAAGCAAGTGAAGAAGAAGTTAAAGCCAATCCACGATCTCGTAGTGCTTGGCTTCGTGTGGCAGAGCGTTTAGCTTAAAAGGCAAAGAATGAAAACCGAAGCAATCGAAAAAAACTCTGATCAATCGCAGTCGAAGAAAATCATTACATATGGCATTTTATTGCTCTTGGTTTTTGTGAGTGCGATTATGGTGGTCTTTCAAGTCTTTGAATATCGCCAAGATTATCGTCAATTGAGTACCTATATGCGTGAAAGGGATGACCTCAACGCAGAATGGGGACGTTTGCTGATCGAACAACAAACTTTCGGTGCAACAGCCCAAATTGGGACACGTGCAGTTACCCAATTACGCATGTATTCGCCTCCTATTGCACAAACCGTTGTTATTTCATTGCCACAAACTCCAGAACAGAAAAAATAGGCTGCCGGTCACATGGTTGAAAAGAGAAACAAACAAACTCCGCGTAAGAAACAGCAGTCTGTTACTGGTCGTACAGCCATTTCGGTGGAGATGTGGCGCTATCACTTGATGTGGGCAGTGGTTTTGCTGTGCTTCATTGCATTGGTGGGGCGGGCTTTTTATGTACAAATCATTAATAAAGACTTTTTACAAAATAAAGCCAATGCTAAAATTTTAAGAACTGAAACCTTAAAAGCCATGCGCGGTGTCATCTATGACCGTCACGGCGTTCCTTTAGCCATTAGTACTCCGATCATGAAAATCGTGATCGATCCACGTGATTATTTTGACAATAAAAAACTCTTTGAAGAAATTACGGCGGAATTGGCTAAAGATCCAAACAATCGTAAGTTAAAACGTCAATTACCAGATAAAAATCTGAATTTAGATGAACTCGCTGATGCTGTAGGGATGGATCGTGCTGAACTGAGACGCAAAATGAATGAGCGTCCACGTTCACGTTATTTAGTTTTAAAGAAAGAAGTGCCGCCGCAACAAGCTGAATTGATCATGAAACGTGACTTTCAGGGGGTATATACCGAGAAAAACTATAAGCGCTACTATCCACAGCCTCAGCCAAACTCACAAATTATTGGTTTAACCAATAGTGAGGGTATGGGCGTCGAAGGTTTAGAGATGCAATTGAATGAACGTCTTGCAGGCGTAGATGGTGCGCAGCAAATTGTCCGAGATAAAAAAGGCAACCGCGTTAAAGACCCTGAGATCGTGAAAGAAGTTGAGTCGGGTGAAAATATCACGCTGAGTATTGATTCACGTTTGCAATACATTATGTATCGTGAGTTGACTGCAGCCGGGGTAGCCAATAATGCACGTTCTGCCACAGCGATTGCTGTCGATGTCAAAACGGGTGAAATTTTAGCGATGACCTCTTGGCCGTCTTACAACCCAAATGATAAAAAAGGTGTCTTAAATAAAGATGCCATGCGTAACCGTGGTGCAATTGACTCCTTTGAGCCGGGTTCAACCATGAAGCCAATGACCGTGGCAATGGCGTTGGAAAGCGGTAAATACACGGCAAATACGGTGGTAAATACTACACCGGGTTCTATGCGCGTTGGCAATCATACTATTCGAGACACGCATAACTATGGTCCTCTGACTTTGGGCGGCATTATTCAAAAATCGTCTAACGTCGGTGTGGCAAAAATCGCTTTATCTCTCCCTTATGAAACATTACCAACGTTCTATCAACGTCTTGGCTTTGGTCAACGTTCAGCGGTGAAATTCCCCGGTGAAAGTGCTGGTCTGATTTTGCCGAAGAGTAAATGGAATGTGTCTGAAGTAGCGACCATGGCTTATGGTTATGGTTTGAACGCTACAGTGCTCCAACTGGCTGATGCATATGCCATGATTGCCAACAAGGGCGTCAAAATGCCACTGAGCTTGTACAAGCTTGAGGAAAAGCCGAAAGGTGAGCAGATGGTTGACCCTAAAATTGCTGATCAAGTGCTTTTAATGATGGAAGCGGTGACCTTACCGGGTGGTACGGCACGTCAAGCCAATATTCCGGGTTATCGCGTGGCAGGTAAAACTGGTACAGCACATAAATTACGTGCAGACCGTAAAGGCTATTCGACTTCAGAATATCGTGCACTCTTTGCCGGTGTTGCACCAGTGAGTGATCCACGTTTGGCTATGATTGTTGTAGTGGAAAACCCGACAGGTCAGTATTACGGTGGTCTGGTGGCTGCACCAGTTTTCGCTCGTGTAATGCAAGAATCTTTACGTTTAATGAACGTACCATTAGATAAACCTTTAGACACTCCTAAGATCCAGTAATAGGTGATGAATGAAAATTACGTTTCAAGATCTATACACCGTTGAACAGCCCGCTGAATGGATGTCGCAATCCTTTCAGGGCTTCAATCTGGATAGTCGCAAAGTTACAGCAGGGCAAATATTTATTGCCCTGACTTCGTTTTCGCAACCTGAAAAAACAGCACAATTTGCACGTGCAGCGTTAGAGAATGGCGCGTTGGCTGTCATTTCAGAAACTGATTTGGGCTTGGATCAAAGTGTCGTGATCGCGGATGTGCGTCAATTGATGGGGCAGTGGCAAAAGCAATATTTACAGGCGACTCAACCAGCTCAAGCTGCACGGATTTTGGCTGTGACGGGTACCAATGGTAAAACCACGATCTCACGCTTAATCGCTGAATTACTCATGCTGCAAGGCAAAAAATGTGCAGTGATGGGAACCACTGGAAACGGGATTTTACCGAATTTAGAAGCCTCATCTCACACTACTTTAGATGCGTTGCATATGCAAAATGCATTGCATGCCTATGCGCTTGAGGGTGCAGAGTTTGCTGCCATAGAGGCAAGTTCGCACGGATTAGAACAAGGTCGATTAAATGGCTGTGCAATTGAAATTGCCGCATATAGCAATTTAAGTCGTGACCATTTGGATTATCATAAAACCCTTGAAGCCTATGCTGAAGCGAAATCACGTTTGTTTCAGTTTCCATCGCTCAAAGTTGCAGTCATCAATCTCGATGATGAACATGCCGAAGTGATGCTGAATGCCGCGCGCCAAAACCCGGCTCAGCCTAAAATTTTGACTTATTCAACGCGTCAGGCTGCGGATTATCAAGTGACGGATATTCAATACAGCTTAACGGGCGCACAATTTAAATTGCGTACTGCTCAAGCTGAATTTGTGGTGCAAAGTCCATTATTGGGACACTTCAATATTGAAAATATTGTGGCGAGCTTAATTTCAGCGGAGCAAGCGGGTTTTGACTTATCTGCCTTGATCGCAACTGCGCCTGAGTTAAAAGGTGCGCCGGGTCGTATGCAAGTGATCCGTGATGATGAGCGCCTGTTTGTGGTGGATTATGCACATACACCAGATGCCTTGATTCAAGTGTTACAGACCTTAAAACGTCATGTATCGCAACAGTTATGGGCAGTGTTTGGCTGTGGTGGTGATCGTGATCGTGGTAAGCGTCCATTGATGACACAAGCGGCATTAAACCATGCAGATGTGGCGTTGATTACCTCGGATAATCCACGTACTGAAAACCCAGAACAAATTTTTGCAGATATGAAGGCTGGTATTGATTTTACTGGAAAAACTGTCCATGAAATCCATGACCGCCGTGAAGCGATTAAATTCGCAGTCAACCATGCGCAAGCGGGTGATATTGTGGTGATTGCTGGTAAAGGCCATGAAAACTATCAAGAAATTGATGGAGTTCGACATTGGTTTGATGATGTGGTGGAAGTGAAATCAGCGATTGATTCACAGCATCACAACACTGACTCGGCTTATCCAGCGCAATAGGAAACAGATATGCATACTTCAACGACCAGTACGGTTCCATTAGAACCATGGACTGCCGAACAGTTGGTTCAAGCGACACAAGGTCACTGGCATAATAATCAAGCGCCGACAGCTCCTGTGAAACGAATTTTGACCGATTCACGTCATGCAGAGCAAGGCGATGCTTTTCTTGCCCTGAAAGGTGAACGCTTTGATGCGCATGACTTCCTTGCTCAAGTGGCTGAAAAGGGTTGTGAAATTGCCATTGTGAGTCATCCGGTCGATGTGGATATTTGTCAGTTGGTGGTTGCAGATACACGTTTGGCGCTTGGACATTTGGGTGCATTTCGTCGTGCCCAAAACCCAGCTTTAAAAGTCATTGCCTTGACAGGAAGCAGTGGTAAAACCACAACCAAAGAGATGCTCGGGAGTATCCTTTCTCGTCTTGCACCAACATTAATTACGCGCGGTAATTTAAATAATGACCTTGGTGTGCCGATGATGTTACTTGAGTTGCGTCCAGAACATCAGTATGCCGTGATGGAGCTTGGTGCCAGTCATAAAGGTGAAATTGATTACACCTCAAATTTGGTACAGCCTCAGGTTGCCGGAATTTTAAATATTGGCACCGCTCATATGGGTGAATTTGGTGGGCGTGATGGCATCTGTCGTGCCAAGTCTGAAATTTATGCACATATAGCGAAAACAGGAACTTCGATTGTGCCTGCGGCAGATGATTTTACAGATGCCATTCGTCAAGCTGTGCAAACTGAGCAAGTAATGAGTTTTGGTCAGGGCGGGGATGTCTTTGCGACTGAGACGGAGCTTCAGGCTCAATCTTCACGTTTTATCTTAAATACGCCACAAGGTGCACGTCCTGTTCAACTGCCATTTGCTGGTGAACATAATGTGCAAAATGCCACTGCAGCCGCAGCTTTCGCATTATCGATTGGTGTGAGTTTAGATGATATCGTTGTGGGGCTTGAACATGCGACAGGTGCCAAAGGCCGTCTAAACTTTATTCAGCATAAAGATTATTTGTTTATTGATGATACTTACAATGCAAATCCAACCTCAATGCGTGCTGCTGCTGATGTACTTGCGCAGCAAGATGGCATCAAAGTCATGGTCATTGGGGATATTGGTGAGTTAGGTTCATCTGCTGCACAGCAGCACTACATGTTGGGACGTGATCTTGTCTCACACTCTGGTCTTCAATTTGTCGTTGCTGTCGGTGAGTTTTCACCTGCTGTGCAAGAAGGCGCGCGCAGTACACAATATGGTAAAAAATTACAGGCCTTTCTTACTCAAGAACAGGCTTTACCGTTATTAATTAGTCTAGTCAAAACACATCAGCCTCAGTCCATGAGTTTCCTGTTTAAAGGTTCTCGTTATACCCACATGGAAACTTTGATGGCTGAATTGATGGAGAAACTTTAATGCTGTTATGGTTATTTGAGCAGCTTGCGGGTTATCACAGCTCGTTTCAGGTTGTTCGTTATTTAACGCTTCGTTCGCTACTCAGTGTCTTAACGGCATTGGCCATTGGTCTGTTGCTTGGACCTGTGATGATCCGCAAATTGCAAGCTCTCAAATATGGTCAGGCAGTCAGTTCATTTGCACCTGAAAATCATGCCAAAAAAATGGGCACACCGACTATGGGCGGTGTGTTGATTTTACTGTCTATTGGGATTTCAACCTTACTTTGGGCCGATCTTTCAAACCCTTATGTATGGATTGTACTTGGCGTGATGGTGATCTTTGGTGCTGTTGGCTGGGCCGATGACTGGATTAAAATCCGTTATAAAGATAATGCCGGTCTACCTGCGAAGAAGAAATTCTTTTGGACTTCTGTGGCATCGTTAGGCGCCGGTATTGCGCTCTATGTGATTGCGACACAGCAAGCAAACCCAGTACATACCTCAAATATGTTGGATCTGCTGATTCCATTCTTTAAAGAAATTAGCATTCCGTTGTCTATTATTCCACTCGGTATTGGCTTTATTGTCTTTACTTATTTGGTGATTAACGGTGCATCTAATGCTGTGAACTTAACCGATGGTTTAGATGGCCTAGCAATTATGCCAATCGTTCTGGTTGCCGCAGGTTTAGGTGTATTTGCTTATCTGGCTGGTGATGTTCGTTTTGCCGATTATTTACATATCCCTTATGTGAAATACGCATCTGAACTTGTCGTGATCTGTGCGGCAATGATCGGTGCTGGTTTGGCATTCTTATGGTTTAACGCACATCCTGCTCAAGTGTTTATGGGTGATGTCGGTGCCTTATCTCTAGGTGCGATGCTCGGTACGATCGCAGTCATGGTTCGTCAAGAAATTGTTTTTGCCATTATGGGCGGTGTCTTTGTGGTTGAAGCTATTTCTGTTTTCTTGCAAATTGGCTCACTGCGTATGCGGAACAAGCGTGTATTCTTAATGGCACCGCTGCACCATCACTATGAGAAAAAGGGATGGCGTGAAACTCAGGTGGTGATTCGTTTTTGGATTATCACAATTATGCTGGTAGTTTTGGGTCTAATGACTTTAAAATTACGTTAAGCAAATAAATAAACGAAACCGGCATTTGCTCCCACAGATGCCGGTTTTTTTATTTCAAAAATATAGTGGAGTAAATGATGAACCTGTTGATGTGTCCTGTATGCCGTGAAGCATTGAAACTCACAGAGCGGACATGGCGCTGTGAAAATAATCATAGCTATGATGTTGCAAAACAAGGCTATGTCAATTTACATGTGGTTCAACATAAACACAGTAAAAACCCGGGTGATACGCCTGAATCTGTACAGGCGCGTCGAGCATTTTTAAGTGCAGGTCACTATGCACCTTTGCAACAGGCAGTAGTGGCTTTGATTCAAAAGTTACGTGTTGAAAACTTGTTGGATATTGGCTGTGGTGAAGGCTATTACACCAATGCAATGCAAGCTGAAGTATTACAGTGTGTGGGTGTCGATATTGCTAAAAATGCAGTACAAGTGGCCGCTAAACTGAATAAAGAGGTGACTTGGGTGGTTGGGACAGGGGCAACCTTACCTGTATTAGATCATTCGATTGACTTGTGTACGAGTTTATTTAGTCCTATTCCTCAAGAAGAAATCCTTCGTGTGTTAAAGCCTGAAGGGCACTTGATGGTGGTTACACCTGCGCCAGAGCATCTTTATGCAATGCGTGAAGCCCTGTTTGAAGAAGTAAAACTACATGAACCGCATAAATTTGTGGAACAACTGGCGAATGATTTTGAATTGGAAAGTGAGCAAGTGGTACAAGCGAAAATGTCACTTTCTCAGCAGGATCTCAAAAACTTAATTGCAATGACACCTTATGCCTATAAAGTGAAAGCTGAGCGTCGAGAAGCTCTAGAAAAAAATGAACAATTTGAGTTGCAAGCGCAGTATCAAATTTATCTCTTTAAAAAGAAATAATGCATTGGAAGTGATAAAAAAGCCCTCGTTTGAGGGCTTTTTTTATGCAGTATTTACTGAACTTGATCGATGAGATGATCAAGTGCGTCCGTTTTATGCTCTGCACCTTGTGGTTTAGGCTGCATTGGCGGAGGCGCAGTTCGAGTCGGTGCAAGATTGGTTTCAGTAGACCCAGGAAGGTCGTCAAAATCATTTTGCGAAGCCTGAGGCTTCGGTGCAACAGGAGCAGGACGATACAGCGGTTGAGCCATTGGTGGCGTTGCTGCACGATCTTGTTCAGGTTGACCTTGAGTCGCTTTAGCCGAATTACGGTTGATTGGATTCTTGGCATGGGTGTCTAAACGCACCCAAGCTTCAGGTGTGCCTTTAAGTGATTTCGCCATAAAATCTGACCAAATAGGCAATGCTGCAACACCACCATATTCACGGCGACCTAAAGTAGAGGGTTGGTCAAAACCGACCCAAGCCACAGTGACCAATTTTCCATTAAATCCAGCAAACCACGCGTCTTTTGCATCATTGGTTGTACCGGTTTTACCGCCTAAATCACCGCGACCAATTTTTAAAGCCGCACGACCTGTACCGTGTTGGATCACGTCACGCAAGATGTTCGCCATATCAAAGGCTGAACTTGACTTCAAAATCCGCTGAGCTTGTTTATAGTTTGCTGCTTCAGTATCGGAAATTTTTGATTCAGCGGGCTTGTTATCCTGATTGGTGACTTCAATCACTTCATCATCCGGCGTGGTCGGATCTGCAGATTCAACTTCGTCCTTTTGATTGATACATTGAATACATGCATATTCAGGATTGGCTTGATAAATGACTTTGCCATAAGCATCTTCAATACGGCTAATAAAATGGGGTTGAATACGATATCCACCGTTGGCAAAAGTCGCATAACCTGTCGCCATTTGAATCGGCAACACCTGTGGGGTACCTAAAGCAATGGTGTAGTTACGTGGAATTTGGTTTTCTTGTAAGCCAAAATCCATAAATAATTGGCGAGTACGTTCAATCCCGACAACTTGTAATAAGCGTACTGAAACTGTGTTACGTGATAAATAGAGGGCACGGCGTAGAGGTATCATCCCTAAATAGCGACCGTCAGAGTTTTTAGGCGTCCACTTGCCAATCGTAATTGGATTGTCATTGACCATGGAATACGGAGTCATGCCACGTTCAAGTGCTAAAGCATAAACAAAGGGTTTAATGGTTGAACCCGGCTGACGCCAGCCTTGTAGAGCACGGTTAAATTTAGATTGATAAAAATTATAACCACCCACAATGGCTTCAATACCACCATTATTGGGATTAAGTGCAATTAATTGACCTTGCGCTTTGGGAATTTGCACCAAAGCCCATGAGCTTTTGTCCGCATTCGGACGTAGGCGAATAATATCTTTTACTTTTACAATTTGAGAGGCTTTGCTAGGCGCATTGCCTACACTATTGGCATTGCGATAGGGGCGTGCCCAAGATAAACCTGACCATGGAACTGTCACACTACTGCCGTCTTGCATCAACACTACGATACTGGTGTTGTTGACTTTGGTTACTTCGGCAGGATAGGTGTTGGCATATGGAATAAAGTTTTTTAAGGGTTCATCATGTGCTTCTGCACCACGCCAACCATGTCGTCTATCGTAAGCTTCGAGACCCTCTTGTACAGCCTGCTCAGCATAGGCTTGGCGTTGGCTGTTGATAGTGGTGTAGACTTTATAGCCAGAATCCGTCGCTTGTTCACCAAACTTTTCTACGAGCTCAGAGCGAACCATTTCCCCGACGTAGGGGAATTTGTTGCTGACCCCGCGGTCAGGCATATCGAGATTAATCGGTTCAGCAATCGCTTTTTGATATTCAGATTGATTGATATACCCCAATTGCAACATACGGCCTAAAATCCAATTACGACGCTCTAAAGCACGTTTTGGGTTGGCTACAGGATTGTATTTTGAAGGTGCTTTAGGTAAGCCTGAAATCATTGCCATTTGAGCCAAACTTAAATCTTGCAGGCTCTTGTTATAATAAATTTTTGCTGCTGCTGCGATCCCGTAGGCATTTTTTCCTAAAAAGATTTTGTTGACATACAGCGTTAAAATTTCTTCTTTACTTAGATTTTGTTCAATTTTTCGAGCAAGGAAAACTTCGGTCAGTTTACGTTTTAAAGTACGCTCTGGAGTCAGATAATAGTTTTTTGCAACCTGCATGGTAATGGTTGAACCACCGGTTTGCACATCGGAACCGGTAATACTTTCACTGACGGCACGCCCCAATCCTTTGAAACTAATGCCGCTGTGTTCAAAAAACGAAGAATCTTCCGCAGCTAAAAAGCCATGAATGAAATGAGACGGGATTTGGTCGTACTCTACAGGGACCGAAAGTTTGCCACCATATTCTGCAATCAGCTCATTATCAGCACTATAAACCTGTAATGGTTTTAATAATGGAGCCTTTTTTAAGATGGACATTTCAGGCAAAGACGGGGCAATATAGAGATACATGCCATAGAAACCCATTGGAATTGCGACCAAAATAATAATAATGGCCAAAAAAAATGGATGAACAAGGCCTGAACAAGATAGCTTTTTCATAACAAGTAAGTTTTAATAAGAGCTAATGGCAAACTAATTGGTGGTCAGTATATCCTTTCGATATACGGATTGTTAGATGAGTTATTGTATCTGTATAAAATTATAGACCAATGCTAATTAGTGGGTTAATTTTTTTGGGGATAAAAAAATAATAGGAATTATATTGTGCTCAGGTTATATCGTAAGCCAAATAAGGGGTTAATAGGAGTAGATATTAGTTCGACTTCTGTTAAGGTTTTGGAACTTTCTGTAAAAAGTGGACGGTATTGGGTAGAAAGCTATGCTTTGGTCCCGTTACCAGAAGGAAGTGTTGTTGAAAAGAACATATTGAATCCGGAAGCTGTAGGTGACTGTTTAGAGCGCGCAATTAATTTGGCCAATACGCAGACCACTAATGCAGCTTTAGCGGTTCCAACATCGATGGTGATTACAAAAATCATCGAAATGGACGCAGATATGAACGATGATGAACGTGAAATTCAGATTCGTGATGATGCTGAGCAATATATTCCTTTCCCACTTGATGAAGCGAGCCTTGATTTTGAGGTCTTGCCGGATCGTCTATCTAATCCAAATCGTGTCAATGTTTTACTTGTCGCTACGCGTATTGAAAATGTTGAAGCGCGTGCGGAAGTTATTCAGCTTGCGGGTCTGACACCAAAAATTGGCGATGTAGAAAGCTTTGCAATTGAAAATGCATTTAAAGTTTTCTCAGATACTTTGCCAATGGGTGTAAATACCGTGGGCATTTTAGATATTGGTCATAGTATGACGACCTTATCTGTCATGCAGAATAACAAAGTGATTTATACCCGTGAGCAAGTGTTTGGTGGCAAACAATTGACACAGGAAATTCAAAATCGCTATGCATTGTCTTTCGAAGAAGCGGGTCGTGCGAAAAAAACACGTGCTTTGCCAGATGATTATGATGTTGAAGTCTTAGAACCTTTCTTAGAAGCTGTCGTGCAACAAGCAGCGCGTTCTTTACAGTTCTTCTTCTCATCTTCACAGTTCAACGAAATTGACCATATTTTATTGGCAGGGGGGAATGCCAATATTCCGGGGCTTGCAAAACTACTTCAACAAAAATTGGGTTACCGCGTCACGATTGCCAATCCATTCTTACAAATGGGTTTTTCACCTCAAATTGATATTAAAAAAATTGAAAATGATGCCTCATCACTCATGGTGGCATGCGGTCTAGCATTGAGGAGTTTTGATTAATGGCAAAAATTAACTTGCTCCCTTGGCGTGATGAGCTAAGAGAGAAACGAAAAAAAGAATTTATTGCACTTTGTATTGGGGCTTTCTTAATTGGGGTAATTGGGGTTGGTTTGACATGGTTGTATTTTGATCACAAATTAAAAGATCAAGAACAAGCGAACCAATTGATTATCAGTCATAACCAAAATTTAGATGTTCAATTAAAGTCTTTGGATGGTTTACAAGAACAGCGTAATGCCATTATTGAACGCATGAAGTTGATTCAAGGCTTACAAGGTCAACGTCCAATCGCTGTACATCTTGTAGATGAATTGGTTCGTGTGACACCTGCCAATATGTACATCACAAAATTTGAGCGTAATGGCGACAAATTTATGATCGAAGGGCGTGCGGAAAGTCCAAATACTGTTGCAGATTTACTGCGTAATTTGGAAGCGTCACCTTGGTATCGTAATGCCTTCATGAGCTCATTCCTTGTGGCTGAAGAGAAAAAAGACAAAGCGCCGACATCTGTGGTTCCTCGCGTAGAAGAATCTTATGGTGCATTTACTGTGACTGCTGATTTGGAGCAAATTGCGCAGCCGACCATTAATGATCCAGCAGCAAATGCAGGACAGTCAGCTTCATCGGCGCAAAAATCTGACGCACAAACTGCAGCAACACCAACTCCGGAGGTTGCAAAATGAGTCGTGATGAATTTGAGCAATTGAATCAAGATGCTGTTGTCATTCCGAAAAAGAAAATGACTTTTGATAAGTTTGTACAGCAGTTCAATACGCTAGATCCGAATAACTATGGTAGTTGGCCAATTTCAGTCAAAATTACCTGTTGGATTTTTATCATTATTCTTGTGGCAATTTTGGGCTATTTCTTGGCGATTAAAGGCAAGATTGAAGCTATTTCAAGTGCTAATGCGCAAGAACAAAATTTGTTGAATGAGTTTCGTGAGAAAGATTCGAAACTGCGTAATTTGCAACAATATCAGTTGCAGTTGCAGGATATGGAAGCACGTTTTAATCAACAATTAGAACAATTGCCGAAAGAAACTGAAATTCCAGGTTTGGTTGAAGATATCAACTTAACTGGTGTGAATTCTGGACTGAAATTTAAAATTATTCGTCTTGAGCCTGAAGTGAAGCAAGAGTTCTTTACGGAACAGCCAATTCGTATTGAAGCAACGGGTGATTACCATGCCTTTGGTTCATTTGTTAGTGGCATTGCCGGGCTTTCACGGATTGTGACTTTGCATAATTTAACGATTACAGCAACTGAAAATAAAGAAAAGAACTCAGATATTCCAAAAATTGATTATGTAATTTCTGCGAAAACATATCGTTACGAAGGAAATACTGAAAGTGCTGCGAAAGCTGCAGATTCAGCAAGCACACAGGAGGCTCCAAAATGAAAATGAATAAATTGGCACTTTCTGTGATGGTTGGATTTGTATTAGCAGGTTGTGAATCACGTATTGATGTGGTCAATCAAGAGATGGCAAATATACGCAATCAAGCGCCATTAGCGATTGAGCCTGCGCCAGATTTTGTACCTGTCGAAACTTTTAATTATGCGGCGCACTCTTTAAAAAGTCCGTTCTTGCCAAGTTCATTGGCAGCAGAACTTAAAATCATGGCAGGTAAGCGTGTTTATCCAAACTTGAGTCGTCAGCCTCAACCTTTGGAAAGTTATGCACTCGAAACCCTGAATATGAAGGGGAGTATGCGTAACCAATCTGGGCAAATTTTAGCCTTGATTCAGACGCCGGATGGTGAAGTTGAGCGTATTCAACGTGGAAGTTATATGGGGCTCAATCATGGTCGAGTGGTAAATATTACCCCGACGCAAATTGATTTGATTGAGATTATTCCGGATGGGCGAGAAGGATATGTAGAGCGTCCTAGAAGTCTCATATTAATTGGACCAGCACCTTAAGCTTAAAGGAATAAAAATGAAGAATAGTGTACAAGATTTTATTTTTGGGGATGGCAATACAATGAATCATGTGTTTCGTCAGTTTTCGATGGGGGCTGTTGCAATGGCGATGATGCAAGTTGCCAATGCTCAGGTGAGTGTAACCAATGTGGTACCAATGCAAATTCCAGGTCAAGGGACTGAAATTCGCGTGATGTTTAATGGCTTGCCGCCGCAACCACAAGCTTATCAACTCGATCAACCATCACGACTGGTCTTAGATTTTGATAAAGCACAGCAAAATTTAAAACAAAGTTCAATTCCTGTTGCAACGGCTGAAGCGAGCACTGTGGATGTGAGTTCGGATGCACAACGTGCGCGCTTAACTGTGAATTTAGCCAATGCTGGCGCTTTTACCACGCGTGTTGAAGGTAATACCTTTATTTTAAAAATCAACTCTGCACAAGCTGCAAATTATGTACAGCCTGTAGCACAACGTCAGCAACAGGGCATCTCAAATATTGGTTTCCACCGGGGTTCTAATGGTGAAGGTCAAGTTGTTGTTGATTTACTGGGTGGAAATACTCCCGTTGATGTTCAACAGCAAGGCAGTAAAGTGGTGATCCGTACTTTAGGCAATAAAGTACCTGCACATTTGACTCGCCGTTTAAATGTCAATGATTTTGCAACACCTGTTGCAACGGTGGATGCACATAATGATGGCGGTAATGGTGTGATTACCATTCAGTCGACGGGCAGCTATGAATATATGGCGTACCAAACTGATAATAAATTAACGGTAAGTTTGAAACGTCCGGAAGATAAAAATCCATTACGTCCTAAAGCTGCCAATCATTATATCGGTAAGAAGATTTCATTAGACTTCCAAGATATTGAAGTACGTCGTGTGCTGCAACTTTTGGCTGATTTTACTGAAATCAATATGGTTGCTGCTGATACGGTTCAAGGAAATATTACACTTCGCTTAAAAGATGTGCCTTGGGATCAAGCACTAGATATCGTATTGAAAACCAAGAATTTGGACAAACGTCGTAATGGTAATGTGATTTGGATTGCGCCTGTATCTGAGTTGATTAAAGCGGAAGAAGAAGAAGCAAAAGCCTTACGTCAAAGTATGAAGTTGGCACCATTACAGACTGAATATTTAACGTTAAGCTATGCAAAAGCTGCTGAGATAGAGAAGCTGATTACGCAGTCTAAAACAGCAGGCAACACTGGTTCATCAAATAGTAGTAATAATACTGATGAGGACCGTGGTAATTTGTTAAGCCCACGTGGCACAATTTCTGCAGATACGCGTACAAATACACTGATTATCAATGATACCGCGCAAAACATTGATCAAATTCGAAAAATGGTCGATTTGCTAGATGTATCAGTCAAGCAAGTCATGGTTGAAGCACGGATTGTAAAAGCATCTACCGACTTTACCAAAGAAATGGGTGTGAAATGGGGGCTATTGTCTCAAGGGATTAACCAAAATGACCATTTATTGGTGGGTGGTAGTGATACCACACTTTGGGACTTAAAAACCCCGGATGATGATGGGAAATATACCATTCAACGTCCTCAAAATTTAAACGTGGATTTAGGTGTGACTACTACAGGTGCGAGTCGAATTGCGTTTGGTTTGATTAGTCTTTCTGATTTTATGTTGGATTTAGAGCTTTCTGCTTTACAAGCGGATGGTTATGGTGAAGTGATTTCCACACCAAAAGTACTGACAGCGGATAAACAACAAGCCAAAGTGGCTTCAGGTCAAGAAATTCCGTATCAAACCACAACCGGTACAGGTTCAAATGCAACTTCTTCTACCGAGTTTAAAGAAGCTTTATTAAGTCTGGATGTAACGCCTAGCATTACACCGGATGGGAAAGTGCAAATGAAGCTGAATATCAAGAGCGACTCACCAGCAGGTTATGCACAAAATGGTGAAATTATCCTGAATAAAAATGAAATTAATACCGATGTACTAGTCAACAATGGTGAAACTGTTGTGCTCGGCGGTATTTTTAATCAGGAAACACAAAGTAAGCAAACTAAAGTACCGTTCTTAGGTGATATTCCTTACGTGGGGCGCTTATTCCGTAAAGATATGAAAAGCGATGCAAAAAATGAGTTGCTGATTTTTGTTACTCCGCGAATTGTTAATGACAGTGTTACAAGAAATCATTAATATATTTTCAATTTAACAAAAGAAATAGGTGACTCCTTGCCAAGCAAAGAGTTTGAAACCCTACCAAATATCTATTTGGTAGGGCCAATGGGGGCAGGAAAAACAACCGTAGGGCGACATTTAGCAGAATTGTTAGGACGTGAATTTCTAGACAGTGATCATGAAATTGAACGTAAAACAGGTGCGACCATTCCTTGGATTTTTGAAAAGGAAGGGGAAAAAGGCTTTAGAAGTCGTGAAACGAATGTCATTGATGAGTTAACTGCAAAAAAACAACTGGTCTTGGCGACTGGCGGTGGTGCTGTGACTCAGCCCCCAAATCGTGAATTTTTAAAACAACGTGGTATTGTTGTTTATCTATATACTCCGGTGGAAATTCAGTTACAACGAACCTACCGAGACAAAAATCGCCCACTTCTTCAAGTGGAAAATCCAGAGCAAAAGCTACGAGATTTATTGGCTGCCCGTGATCCTCTTTATCGTGAAGTCGCGCACTATATTATTGAAACCAATCAAGGTGCTGCGAGAGATCTTGCGCAAAAAATTTTTAATTTAATTGTTTCACAAAATATATCTCGTTAGAAAAGGTTAAATTCATGCAAACCTTACATGTTGAACTCGGTGATCGTCGCTACCCTATTTTTATTGGGAGTGACCTCGATCCACAAACTTTACTTGAGCCTTATGTTCAGGGTAAACAAGTGATGATTGTCTCTAATACCACAGTTGCACCGCTCTATTTAAAACATTATGTAGAAGCAATTGAGGCATTAGGGAAAACTGTTGCGACATGTATTTTGCCTGATGGTGAAAAGTATAAAAATTTAGAGCATTTGAATTTAATTTTTGATGCCTTGCTTGAAGCAGGCTTTAACCGCGATTGTACGGTTTTGGCATTAGGTGGTGGTGTCATTGGGGATATGACCGGTTTTGCTTCTGCATGCTATCAACGTGGTGTATATTTTATTCAAGTGCCGACGACGTTACTTTCTCAAGTGGATTCAAGTGTCGGTGGAAAAACCGGGATTAACCATCCACTGGGTAAAAACATGATTGGTGCCTTCCAGCAACCCCAAGTGGTCCTTGCGGATATGGCGCAATTAAAAACTTTACCAGCGCGTGAACTTTCTGCAGGTTTGGCCGAAGTGATCAAATATGCATTGTTAGGTGATGTTGAATTTTTAGCTTGGCTTGAACAGCATATGGATGCTTTAGTTGCAGGTGATGCAACTTTGTTGGCTGAAGCAGTATATCGTTCATGTGCCCATAAAGCGCGTATTGTGGCCAATGACGAAAAAGAACAAGGCGAACGTGCGTTATTAAACCTGGGTCATACCTTTGGTCATGCGATTGAATCATACTTAGGATATGGTGAATGGTTGCATGGTGAAGCCGTTGCAACTGGTATGGTGATGGCTGCAGATTTATCCCATCGCATGGGCTGGATCACAGCTGAAGATTTAGAACGTACAAAAAAAATCATTTTACGTGCACAATTACCGATAGTTTGCCCTAAAATTCCGCTAGAGGAGTTTTTGGCGTATATGTCTCATGATAAAAAAGTATTGAATGGGCAATTACGACTTATTTTACTGAAATCATTAGGTCAGGCCATCATCACCAAAGAGTTTGATGTTGAGTTAATGAAACAGGCAATTTTGGCAAATCAGGCAGAGTAGGTACATCATGGCAGCGCGGCAGTCTCAATGGCAAAAAGTTCATCACTACGCATGGTTGGTGGGTGGAGCTGTGTGTCTGTTCGCTGCATTGGTTTTCTGGGCGATTACAGATACCAAAGAATTGGTTGAAGTTGAAAAACAAGCTGAAACTGAAGTGGATTTGCAAATTCAGCCAGAGAAAGTGGCAGCAATGTCCCATCTTGGTGCATTAAATGAAGAAGTACGTCCACTTGATATGACGACCCGTGTGGTTGCTACAGCTCAACATGAGCCAGAATTTCGTGGCACTAAATTTATTAATGACTCTGCCAAGCTTTATGGTGTTGAATTATTTCGGGTTTCTGAAGAAGATATTTTAAAAAGCTTCTTACGCAAGCAGCCTGAGCGTCATAAATTTATTTATCTACGTCTTTCTGGTGAAGACCATCCTGAGCAATACGTCATTTTAACTGGACCATATTCGTCGCAAAATGATGCCAAAGCTGCAATGTCGAGCCTCAACATCGCTTTGCCTGCTTCAATTAAACCTGAAGTTGTGGAATTTAAACAATATCAAGCATATGTGAATGACTTGGGCACGGAAGAAATGTCGTCGAGTCAAAAGTTATATGCTGTTAAATTAAAATCTGTGCCTTTACCGAAAATTGATGAAGCTCAAATCGCCGCACGAAAAGCAGCGGCTGCAGCGACGGTAACAACACCAACTAATGCAACGACAAGTACTACGGTGACACGTCGTGATGCTGAAGGAAATGTGATTGATGTGCAAAAATCACAAAGTAGTGTAGATGCACCACGTCCAAAACCTGCACCGGTAGAACAAGAAGTAACCGATCCTTTTAATTAGTTCTAAAATAGCGCAAGACGTCTTAGGAAAAGCTTAAACTGCACAGAAAAAGTGCATAAAATAAAAAAAGAATAATTTGAATTATTTGTTATAACTAAAAAATGCTTGTAATCAGCCATCTTAGGAGAAAATGCATCAAGTTGGCATACAAATTGCTTAATTGGTGCGTAAATTGAACTTTTCTCCCTGTTTTGGCGCGAAAATGATTCGATAAAAGTGCGAAGTCATTAATCCAGTCGTTATCCCTGATCTGAACTGCAAAAGCAGAAAATTTGACTTTTTATTCATGCATCAAAGGTGAATTCGGTTTATCTTAAGGGTGTGAATAAGAAATAATTTTGCTCGACAGAACAATTCATGTGAGTAAGTTAAGACGAATCGCAACAAGAAATTAGTTTGTTAAGTGCTCGAAAGAGCTGTAAAGAAAAGAAGGGTACGCTATGCACATGCCATCGCCTAATACTGTAGCTCCCGCTCAAGGTTTATACCAACCGGATGAGTTTAAAGATAACTGTGGTTTCGGTTTAATCGCCCATATGCAGGGTGATGCAAGCCATGATCTCGTCAAAACCGCAATGCATAGTTTAAGTTGTATGACCCACCGTGGTGGTATTGCCGCAGATGGCAAAACCGGTGACGGCTGTGGTCTACTCCTTGCTATGCCAAAAGAATTTTTCCGTGAAGAAGCGAAAAAACTCAGTGACATTACATTGAGTGAAATCTTTGCTGTGGGTACGGTATTTCTAAATCTAGACCCTGCATTAGCCGCACATGCAAAACAAATTTTAACCAAAGAAATCGAAGACGAAGGTTGTAAAGTCATCGCTTGGCGTGTTGTGCCAACCAATAACGATGCGTTGGGTTCAATCGCGATGCAGTCATTGCCTGCATTTGAACAAATTATCGTGAATTGCCCAATGGGTGTTTCAGAGGTTGAATTCAACCGTAAGTTGGTGATGGCACGTCGTCGTGCAGAACAACAGCTGACTGCTGACCCATACTTCTATGTAACCACTTTATGCTCAACTGTGATCAGCTATAAAGGTTTGATGATGCCAGCAGCCATTGCTGATTTCTATACCGATCTTGCTGATGAGCGTTTAAAGTCACACATTGTTGTATTCCATCAGCGTTTCTCAACCAATACATTGCCGCGTTGGCCTTTGGCACAGCCGTTCCGTTACTTGGCGCACAATGGTGAAATTAATACCATTACCGCAAACCGTAACTGGGCGATGGCGCGTACACCAAAATTTGAAAACCCATTATTGCCAGGTTTAACTGAGCTGAATCCAATTGTAAACCGTACAGGCTCGGATTCTTCAAGCTTAGATAATATGCTGGAAATCCTTGTCGGTGGCGGCATGGATTTGTTCCGTGCGCTGCGCATGTTGGTTCCACCAGCTTGGCAAAACGTTGAAACTTTAGATGCGGACTTACGTGCATTCTACGAATTCAACTCGAAGCATATGGAAGCATGGGATGGTCCAGCAGGTCTGGTAATTCAAGATGGTCGTCATGCGATTTGTATGCTTGACCGTAATGGTTTACGTCCAGCACGTTGGGTAATTACCAAAAATGGTTACATCACATTGGCATCAGAAATTGGTGTTTGGGGTTATGAACCTGAAGACGTTGTATCTAAAGGTCGTGTCGGTCCGGGTCAAATCTTGGTGATCGATACCTTTACCGGCAAAATGCTCGATACTCAAGATGTGAGTAATCACCTCAAACGTATGCGTCCGTACCGTCAGTGGTTACGTGAAAACTCAGTACGTGTGCAAGGTAGTCCAGAGCTAGAAGAATATTTATGTGATCAAGGCTTAAAAGGTGATGACCTGAAAGCTTCACAAAAAATGTTCATGGTGACATTTGAAGAACGTGACCAATTGCTACGTCCAATCGCTGAAAGCGGTCAGGAAGCCGTGGGCTCAATGGGTGACGATACGCCAATGGCAGTATTGTCTCGTCAAGTGCGCCATGTGTCTGACTACTTCCGTCAGCAGTTCGCTCAGGTTACGAATCCGCCAATCGATCCATTACGTGAATCGATCGTAATGTCGTTAGAGACATGTCTCGGCCGTGAACAAAATGTATTTGAACAAGGTCCAGAGCATGCAGATCGTCTGATCATTTCAAGCCCAGTACTGTCAAATTCGAAAATGCATCAAATCCGTACCCTTGGTCGTAAAGGTTACGAGATTGCAGACATTGACCTGAACTATGCAGAAGATGAAGGCTTAGAAGCTGCCATCGCGCGTATTTGTGAAGAATCTGCACAAGCGATTCGAGACGGAAAAACTTTACTTGTATTGTCTGATAAGAAAATCCGTCAAGGCTTCTTACCTGCAAATGCATTAATGGCAACAGGCGCGGTTCACCACTATTTAATCAATGTGGGTCTACGTACAGATGCCAACATCATTGTCGAAACAGGTTTGGCGCGTGATGCGCATCAGTTTGCGGTGATTCTTGGTTTCGGTGCGACTGCGATCTATCCGTACCTAGCTTATGACGTGATCAATGACTTGATCGCGAAAGGTGAGTTATTGGGTGATCCAATTCATGCGCAAGCGAACTTCCGTAAAGGCATTGAAAAAGGCTTATTGAAAGTCCTTTCTAAGATGGGTATTTCTACTGTTGCTTCTTACCGTGGCGGTCAGTTGTTTGAAGCGGTCGGCCTCTCTGATGAAGTGGTTGCAAAATGCTTTACTGGCGTACCGAGCCGTATTAAAGGCGCAACATTCTCTGATCTAGAAAATGACTTGAAAAAATTGGCAGATTTGGCGTGGAAATCACGTAAACCAATTGATCAAGGCGGTATGCTGAAATTTGTATTCGGTAAGGAATATCACGCATTTAACCCAGACGTGATCAATGCACTGCATAAATCTGTGCGTTCTGGTAATTATGCGGACTTTAAAGAATACGCAGAGCTAGTGAATAACCGTCCAATCGCGACGATTCGTGACTTATTCAAGCTGAAAACAGATCAATCGATTGCACTCGATCAAGTTGAATCCGTAGAAGAAATTCTGCCGCGTTTTGACTCGGCAGGGATGTCTTTAGGTGCTTTATCACCTGAAGCGCACGAAGCCATTGCAATCGCAATGAATACCATTGGTGGTCGCTCGAACTCGGGTGAGGGCGGCGAAGACCCAGCGCGTTACGGCACTATCCGTAACTCGAAAATCAAACAAATTGCATCTGGCCGTTTTGGTGTGACCCCTGCATATCTAACTTCTGCAGAAGTCCTTCAAATTAAAGTGGCACAAGGTGCAAAACCAGGTGAAGGTGGTCAGTTGCCGGGCGGTAAAGTGAATGGCTTAATTGCACGTTTACGTTACTCAGTACCGGGTGTGACATTAATTTCTCCGCCGCCGCATCACGACATCTACTCAATCGAAGATTTATCACAGTTAATTTTCGATTTAAAACAGGTTAACCCACAGGCGATGGTGTCCGTTAAGCTGGTTTCTGAGCCGGGTGTTGGTACGATTGCGGCAGGTGTAGCAAAAGCATACGCAGACTTCATTACCATTTCTGGTTATGACGGTGGTACAGCGGCTTCTCCACTTTCTTCAATTCACCATGCAGGTTCTCCATGGGAGCTTGGTCTATCTGAGGCGCATCAGGCGCTACGTGTGAACGATCTGCGTGGCAAAGTACGTGTTCAAACAGATGGTGGTTTGAAAACAGGTTTAGACGTGGTTAAAGCAGCAATTTTAGGTGCAGAAAGCTTTGGCTTCGGTTCTACGCCAATGATCGCATTGGGTTGTAAATACCTACGTATTTGTCACTTAAATAACTGTGCAACAGGTGTTGCAACTCAACAAGATCACTTACGTCAGGAACACTACATTGGTGAGCCTGAAATGCTGATCAACTTCTTCCACTTTATTGCGGAAGAAACACGTGAATGGTTAGCAGCGCTAGGCGTTTCAAGTCTGAAAGATTTGATTGGTCGTACAGATTTACTGGAAATGCTTCCAGGTGAAACTGAAAAACATGCACACCTTGATTTGAGCGCATTACTCCAATCGCATCCTGCGGCTGAAGGTAAAGCACAGTACTGTGAAGTACAAGGCAATGCACCATTTGATAAAGGCTTATTGGCTGAGAAAATGGTAGCTGAAATGCTGCCAGCGATTGAAGCAGGCACAGGCGGTGAATATAGCTTCACTATCGGTAACTGTGACCGTTCAATTGGCGCGCGTATTTCGGGTGAGATTGCAAAACGTTATGGCAACCTCAGTATGGAAGCGCACCCTGTTAAAGTTAAATTAACAGGGACTGCAGGTCAGTCATTGGGTGTTTGGAACGCCGGCGGTTTACACATCAGCCTAGAGGGTGATGCGAATGACTACGTGGGTAAAGGTATGGCTGGTGGTCGTATCTCGATCTTCCCACCGAAAGGTTCACCATTCCAAACGCAAAATACTGCAATCATTGGTAACACCTGTTTATATGGTGCAACAGGCGGTAAATTGTTTGCTGCAGGTACAGCAGGCGAGCGTTTTGCAGTACGTAACTCGGGTGCGTTTGCCGTGATTGAAGGTGCAGGCGACCACTGCTGTGAATACATGACAGGTGGTATCGTGACTGTATTGGGTAAAGTGGGTCATAACTTTGGTGCGGGTATGACAGGCGGTTTCGCTTATGTGCTCGACCTCGACAATGACTTTGTTGACCATTACAACCACGAACTGATTGAATTGAACCGTATCTCTACAGAATCGATGGAAGAACACAAAGAGTTCTTGTGCCGTATCTTAGATGAACAAATTAAAGAAACAGGTAGTGCTTGGGCGTATAAGATCCGCAACGAGTTTGACTTCTATAGCCGCAAATTCTGGCTTGTGAAACCAAAAGCTGCTAATTTGCAGACTTTGTTGAAAACAACTCAAGCTGATCCACAATAATTCCACTACTGCAGATTTGATAGGCAGGTGTAAGTCCAAACATGCTTACACCTACCCACGGAGAGAGACATGGCAGAGCGCCTAAATAATGACTTTCAGTTCCTGGATGTAGCACGCCAAGATCCAGAGAAAAAAGATCTAGTTGTCCGCAAAGCAGAATTTGTGGAAATCTATAAACCGTTTACAGCTGAAGTTGCAAAAAACCAAACACACCGCTGCTTAGGTTGCGGTAACCCGTATTGTGAATGGAAATGTCCAGTACATAACTACATTCCAAACTGGTTAAAACTGATTGCAGAAGGTCGCATTTTCCAAGCGGCAGAATTGTGTCATCAAACCAACACCTTGCCTGAAGTTTGTGGTCGTGTGTGCCCGCAAGACCGTTTATGTGAAGGCGCGTGTACGCTAAATGACGGCTTTGGTGCAGTTACCATTGGTAATGCTGAAAAATACATTAACGATACAGCCTTTGCATTGGGCTGGCGTCCAGATATGTCACACGTTAAGTGGACAGACAAAAAAGTTGCGATTATTGGTGCAGGTCCTGCTGGCCTTGGCTGTGCAGATATTCTTGTACGTAATGGTGTGAAGCCAGTTGTATTCGACAAACGCCCTGAAATTGGTGGTTTGCTGACATTTGGTATTCCAGAATTCAAAATGGAAAAAGACGTAATGAAACGTCGCCGTGAGATTTTCTCGGGCATGGGTGTTGAATTCCGTCTAAACACCGAAATTGGTACAGATGTGACGATAGATCAGCTATTGGCTGATTACGACGCTGTATTCATGGGTATGGGAACCTATACCTACATGAAGGGCGGTTTCGCGGGTGAAGACCTTGTTGGTGTGCATGATGCACTGGATTTCTTGATTGCTAATGTCAACCGTACGCAAGGTTGGGAAAAAGATCCATCTGAATACATCAGTATGGAAGGCAAAAAAGTGATTGTTCTCGGTGGTGGTGATACCGCGATGGACTGTAACCGTACCTCGATCCGTCAAGGTGCCGAATCCGTTGTTTGTGCCTACCGTCGTGACGAAGAAAACATGCCGGGTTCACGTCGTGAAGTGAAAAATGCGCGCGAAGAAGGTGTAGATTTCCAATTTAATCGTCAGCCGATTGAAATTGTGGGTGAAAATGGCAAAGTGACGGGTGTTAAAGTTGTGACTACACAGCTTGGCGCACCTGATAGTCGCGGTCGTCGTAGCCCTGAACCAGTTCCGGGTTCAGAAGAAATTTTACCAGCAGATGCAGTATTGCTAGCCTTTGGTTTTCGTACAAGCCCCGCAGATTGGTTTACTACATCAAACATCAGTATGGATGGTTCAGGCCGCGTCATTGCTGCTGAACAGCAAGAATTTAAGTTCCAAACATCGAATCCGAAAATTTTCGCCGGCGGTGATATGGTACGTGGATCTGACCTTGTGGTAACCGCAATCTGGGAAGGTCGCCAAGCTGCCGAAGGTATTCTTGACTACTTAGATGTTTAAGTCATGACATGCCAGTGATTGAACTGGATTCATTCGAAAACCCGCTTCGGCGGGTTTTTATTTTTTGGAATTTACCTCAAATGACACGTGAATAGATTTTGCAGATAAATACGCTGAAAAGTTGTCAGACAGCGCTTTAGAATGGTGAATTATGCAAATGTGCTAGCACATTTTGCCATGTGTGAAAGAGCTTAGGAATTACATACTGCGATCATGATCTAAATCTTAGGAAGCGAGCATGACGCAAGTGACGACACAAAAAACATATCTAAATCGTCCTAAAGCCATTGGCATTACGGTACGTCGAGCACAATTCAATCCTAAAGCGATTCGCCGGCATTATTTTGCCAACTCACCGGTGATGTCGCATTTGTTGACGGCATTGTCATCGACCTTTCCCATTGGTGAGCAATTCTTTGTGCATAGCGTGCGTAATGTACGCGATAAAGTCAGTGATGAAAAATTACAAGCTGAGATCGCGGCATTCATTGGGCAAGAAGCGATGCATTCCAAAGCCCATGCTGAATTTAACGATGCTTGGCGCAGTGAAAGCTATAATTTAGATCGTTTCCAAGCATGGCTGGCACGTAAAGATAGCTATGTAAAAAACTTACATCCAAAAATACAGTTGGCAATTACCTGTGCATTTGAACATTTTACCGCTTTGCTTGGTGGCTATATTTTAAGACATCCTGAAGTGCTCAGTACTTTAGATGATGATGCGGTTAAACTTTGGGTGTGGCATGCGATTGAAGAAATTGAGCATCGCGCAGTGGCATTCGATGTATATCAACATGTGTATGGTGATGACAAAATACGTCGCATGATTATGCGCAGTGTGACCACGGGTTTTGCTAGTCTCACGTTTTATTCTGCAACTAAGCTATTTATGCAGGATAAGAAAAAAAGTTTGCCAAAGCTGGGCGTAAATATTTTCGGGGCGTATTTATTGGCAAAAATGTTTATTCAATTGACGCCAGAATATTTGTCATATTACAAAGCAGAATTCCATCCGAGCGAAATTGATTACAGTCAGATCGTGAAATATTGGAAAGAACGCCTTGCTGATGAATATCAAATGGAAAGTTTTCAGACTGAAACTACACCGCAATTGTATAGCTAATTCAACATGTTAAAAAAAGCCCGAATAATGGGCTTTTTTTAATGCTAGATATCTTAGGAGTAGATGAATTTAATCACAAAGAAAATACATAATTCATTCGAAAAATAGGGTTAGAATGAATTTATTTAAACAATTACAAATAAATACTTGAGGTTAAGGGTTATGAATTCAATGAAAAAAAGCATGCTCGCAATCGCATTAGTCAGTACATTGACCCTGAGTGGTTGTGGCTATAACACATTACAAGTTAAAGACGAAGCCGTTACAGCAGCATGGTCTGAAGTGCAAAACCAATATCAACGCCGTGCAGATTTGGTACCAAACCTTGTCAATGTGGTGAAAGGCTACGCGAAACATGAGGAACAAGTGTTGACCGAAGTGACTCAAGCACGTGCCAATGTTGCGGGCTTAAAAGTGGATAAGGAAGTTTTGGAAGATCCAGCACTGTTCCAAAAATATCAAGAAGCTCAAGCGCAGATGACCAGCGCACTATCACGTTTAATTGCTGTTTCGGAAAATTATCCAGACTTAAAAGCCAATGAGCAATTTCGTGACTTACAGGTTCAGTTAGAAGGCACTGAAAACCGGATCGCTGTCGCACGTAATCGCTACATTACTACGGTACAAGACTTTAACGGCTATGCACGCCAGTTCCCGCAAGTGATGACGGCTAAAGTCATTGGCATGGATACCAAGCCTAACTTTAGCGCAGAGCAAAGTGCACAAACTGCACCAAAAGTTGATTTTAATTAATTGGCATCACTGCATTGTGAGGTGGGCTGATGGTGGATTTTGAGCTAAAACATACAGGTTTGTTGTGGTTGCAGCGCATGGTTTTAGCATGCTTATTGTGTGTGGTGGGTTTCACACATGCAGAAACTGCCACCGCTACAGATGTAGATGCTGAAACAGTTGTTGTCGGCAAAATATTAAAAGATCAACAGTCAGCTACGCAAAAAGATACAACAGCACAGCCTGAAATCAAAATTCAGCAGCCGAGTATTGCCAATGATATGGCAGATGGCGAGTCGATTCGTGGCTTGCCGACGCTCAATGAACCGGTAGTTGATCAGGCAAATTTACTTTCCGCTGCTGAAAAGCAAGCCATTAGCCAGAAAATTCTACAGTTACACGAACAAGGCAAGGCACAAATTGGCGTCGTGATTGTGCCAACCACAGGTCAAGAAGATATTTTTGATTACGCCATGCGTGTTGCAGAAAAATGGCAACTCGGTTCAGCAAAACGTGACAATGGGATATTGATGGCGATCGCTGTGAATGATCGTCGCATACAAATATTAACGGGTTATGGGTTAGAAGGAATTATGCCCGATATCATCGTTAGTCGCATTATTCGAAATCAAATCACACCGTATTTTAAGCAAGCTCAGTATGCTCAAGGCATTGATGCTGGCTTAACGGAAATAACACGTATTTTAAATCAAGACCCTGAAGTTGCAGCTCAAGCAGCCCAAGAGTTAAAAGAACGTCAGGAACAAGCCTTACACGAGCAACAAGCCAAAGAGAAAACGTTTACAACGGTTCTCATCATTTTGGTGATTGGTATTTTTGCATCATTTATAGTGGGTAAGCGCTTAAGTGCGTCAACTGCTGCTGTTGCAGGTACCGTTGCGGGTTTGGTCAACGGTGCAGGTCTACTCACCAGTCTGTTGATGGGTGGAGCAATTTTCTTTTTACTGATTACGGCTATTGCTCAAACCATTTTTCAAATGTTCCTTGCTGGTGGTGGGGGCGGTGGAGGTCGTAGCGGAGGTGGTGGCTTTGGTGGCGGCGGCTATAGCGGAGGCGGTGGTGGCTTTGGCGGTGGGGGAGCATCAGGTTCATGGTAACGAAAACAGAAACAACAGAAATTGTCACCTGTCCTAAAACACAGGAAATACAACAACCAAGTTTTAAACGCTGGTTGAAGCACTTCTTTTATATGCCTGCAGCAAACCGGTTTTTTAATAAGCAAGATCAGCAGGCCATTGCGCAAGCGGTGACAGAAGCTGAGCATGGCCATGTGGGTGAAATACAGGTGGTGATCGAAGGGCATATTCCGTCAAACCAAGCCTATTACCAAAATACCCGTGCCCGTGCTGAACAGCTTTTTGCTGAACTGGGTGTGTGGGATACGGAATTTAATAGTGGTGTTTTGCTTTATTTAAACTTATGTGAACGTCAGGTGGAAATTGTGATTGATCGCGGGATGAGACAGGCAACCGATGCCCAAGTGTGGCAGGCTATTTGCGCGCGAATTATCCAAAACATGCAAGATAAACAATACCGAACAGCTTTGACGGCAGGCGTAAAAGAGATTGGTGAAGTGATGGATCACTTTTATGCAGGAAAGTCTGTAGATAGAACGAATGAAATCGCAAATGCGCCTATTATTTTGCGCTAAAAAACGGTGATAAAGTGACACAAATCGTCACTTTTAAACACAAAAAGAGACGTAATGATTACAAAAAATAAAAATATTTTTTTAAAGTGCTGTTTTTTCTGTTATTTTAACTATAATAAATCTTGGCACGCTCTGTGCTATTTATAAAACAAGCTACATAGCTTTATTAAATAATTAAATTAAAAAACATTTGTGGAGAATGTTATGAAATCAGTTCAAAAGGGTTTCACCCTTATCGAATTAATGATCGTTGTAGCGATTATCGGTATTTTGGCTGCGGTTGCGATTCCGGCTTATCGTGATTATGTAGCTACTTCTTATGGAGCGGCTGCACAAACGGGTGTAAATAATTTCTTGCCTAAGATACAAGCTTGTGTACAAACAGGTATAGGATGTGGTGCTACTTTAAAGGCCGAAATCAACGCAGCTAATACTGGTACGACTAAAATTATGGCTAGTGTTAATCCTGCTGAACAAACGGCTGTTGTACTCAAAGGTGTAAATGATGGTTGTATTCTTGCTGCAACAGTTGGTGAAGATGGTTCGTTAGGATGGTCATTCAAAGAAAATACAGCTGCTAATAAAGATCAATGCGCTAAAGGAGCGAAGTTAGATGCTACAGCGAAGGCATCAGGTGGTAATTATGATTCTACATTGACTGCTACTATTACAGCTATCTCATAAAATTTAAATTTTTTGAAAAACGCATCTATAAAGGTGCGTTTTTTATTTTTGACTGTTATATAAAGAAAATATAATAAATGATAAAGCTTCCAAGTTAGAACAGCTTTTGAAAAAAACAGGAATGGTTCGAAAATTTGTGAATATAAAGATCCCAAGAATATAATTTTCGTAAAATAATTAAATATGCAGTTTATTAGTATGTTTTTAACTGAGTATAAAAGGATATTGAATTTATTTAAAGTTGATACTAAGTTAAATATGGCATGATTTTTGTTGGTAATTTATTATTAGGGAGAGGGCCTATGAAAAAAATAAAAGGATTTACACTAATTGAACTAATGATTGTAGTGGCAATTATTGGTGTTTTAGCTGCGGTAGCTATTCCAGGTTATCGAGAGTATGTTTCTGTATCTTATGGTGCTTCAGCAATGTATACTATATCAGCTCATGCAATAAATTTACAGATGTGTGTGCTTAATGCAGGAGACTGCGGTATTATTAACAATAATATATCAGCAAACTCTGCTCTAAGCTCTGTTCCTAGCCCATTGATTGCCAATACGGCAGCACAACTTACTTATAATAATGGCGTATGTAAAGTAACTATTAATATTGATGCAAATGGGGCTTTAGCTTATGTAGCCGATACAGCAAACAGCGTAAAAGCAACTTTGCAACAGTGTAAAAAAGGTGCGGGATTGTAGTAAATTAATGACATTAAATATTTAAAATTTTTTTGTTAACAGTCGCCATTAATAAGCACAAAATAGGATTGATCTAAATATTAATCAAGGAAATACATAAGGAAAATATGTTAAAACGTCTTAAATTTTTTCTTAGTCATTTATTAATTTCTTTATTTATTGCCGTATTTATTGTTATATGGGTATTCTTTATTTGGTATCCAACACCTTTAGCAAAAGCTGTTGGAGTGACTCATATTTTTCTTATGATGCTAGCGATTGATGTAATTATTGGACCTATTTTAGGTTTATTAGTTTATAAGCAAGGAAAAAAGACTCTAAAGTTTGATCTAAGCTGTATTATCATAGTTCAACTCATTGCACTTTTTTACGGGGTATTTAATATTGCTCAGGCTCGCCCAGTATGGATTGTATTGAATGGTGATCAGTTCGAATTAATTCAGTCAAACTCTATAATTACAGAGGGGCTTCAGAATGCTAACCTTCAATTTAAAACTCCATCTTTGTTAAAACCAAAATATGTCGCTGCTGAGTTAGCAGAGGATCCTAATATAAGAAATAGTAATACTTTTGACTTTATGCTTAGTGGTATTTCGATTGCACAACGACCAGAACGTTATGTTGAAATGAGTCAAGCAAAATCTAAAATTCAACAACGTGGGATCAGTTTAAAAGAATTAAATGAGGTAAATAATAAAGAAGACGTTGCAAATGTTCTGGCGAAATATCCTGAAGCAAATGCCTATTTACCTTTAAAGGCAAGTGCCATAGATATGACTGTATTGGTGAATAAAGATACAGCTGAAATTATTAAAATTGTAGATTTGCGACCTTGGAAATAATTCAAAAGCACGGAAAATAATAGCCTTTTGAATTATCATATTGCGCAGCACTTTAACTGTGATACCGTATGAAATTCCTTCTACTCCTCTTAGCCAGTGTTCTCATCTCCCTGGCTTGGCTTCTGCCTATCCATTACCGCCCGTGGGTCACCTACACGGGTGAACTGTTTGCTTTTTTATCACTCTTTACATTGGCTGCCATTTATTTAAAAGACAAAATTAAATTGCCAGTGATCAGTCTGCCGTTATTGTTTCTCGCAGCTATCCCGCTGGTTCAGTATGGGGCAGGTGAGCTTTTTTTCTTTGATAAAGCCTTGATATGTAGCTTGTTTGTCCTTGGCTTCTGGCTTCTGGCTGAGCATGGTGCTTGGCTATAACTTGTCGAGCGAAAAAGCAGACCGGGCAAACATTTTTACCGGACTCAGTTATGTGTTTCTCATGGCCGGAACAGCGACAGGTGTCATTGCGATCTGCCAATGGTTAACGCTCGATGCCTATATCCCCGGGATGGTGAATATGCAACGTGCTGTTCGTCCTTATGCCAATTTTGCCCAGCCAAACAATATGGCTACTTTTTTGCTCATGTCACTTTTGGCTTGTTTATATTTATATGAAACCAAAAAAGTCCAGACCAAATGGCTGGTTCCAGCGGCATTCATTATGTTGGTGAGCGTGGCATTAAGCCAATCCAGAACCTCATGGGTGGCTTGTGTCTTTATTCTGGTTTATTTGGCTTATCAGCAATTTAAAGGTTATATCCATATTAAATGGTATTCCTTAGCTGCATGGTTAGCCGTATTTATAGGATTAGTTTTGGTATTGCCTGTGATTGGGAGCTATTTAACCCAATTATTGGATATACAGATTAAAGCTGTCGATGTGGCAAGACGCGCTACAGGGGATATGTCGCGTTTAGCGATTTGGCAGCAAATGTTGCATGCCATTATGGATCGTCCATGGTTTGGCTATGGCTGGAACCAGACCAGTGTTGCATATACCCTGGTCAGTGATCATTTCCAGGGACCGGTGTGGATTCGTAGCGCACATAATTTTATTCTCGATTTTATTTTGTGGAATGGCGTAATTATAGGCTTGCCGTTTCTGGCTTATTTTGGCTATTGGGGTTATCAGCTAAATAAGCGTATCAATTCTGTAGAATCGGTAGTCGGAATTTTAATGGTGGGTGCAGTATTGATTCACGCCATGCTGGAATTCCCACAGTATTATGCCTATTTCCTGCTCCCGGTTGGTTTTATTATTGGTCTGGTTCAGTCACAACAGGCAGATACCAAAATCCTGACCCTTTCACCCAATTATATGCGGGTTGCTTACGGTTTATTTTTCTTGCTGCTGATTCTGATCGTGCGGGATTATTCGGTGATGGTTCCTAAACTCAACCAAACGCTACGCTACGAAAAAGTACCGCAAAAAATCACCAATCAAGATCAGGTTTACTTGCTGGAAGAATTTAACCGGCGTATAGACTGGATTCGTATGAATCCCTATAGCAAGGTGAGTGCACAACAGCTTGAAGAAATTAGGGAGATGGTACTCAATTATCCAACCTCCTATGATCTGCTGAAGTATGCCAAAATACTGGCTTTTAATGGCTATGAACAGGAAGCCAGACATCAGCTCTGGTTGTTGAAAAAATTACGTAAAGTCGATTGGGACTATGCGTCATTGGCCCAGCCTGCCGCCAAAAAATAAGACGGTCAAAAAGCGAATCTAACAACTAAAAAAGCCAGTCAATCGACTGGCTTTTTAAACTCTTAAATCTGGCTTTGAATATAGTTTTTGATACCGACTTTCTCGACTAGATCAAGCTGGGTGGTGGTCCAGTCCAGATATTCTTCTTCTTTTTCTAGAATTTCCTGAACAAGATCGCGAGTCACATAATCCATTTCCTGTTCAGCCAGGCTGACTGCTTTTTGCAGGGCTTCAATATTTTCGTTGACTTTACGCACATCACAATTAAGTACTTCAACAGTATGCTGGCCTATGTATAACTTGCCTAAATTTTGTAAGTTGGGCAGGCCTTCAAGAAATAGAATGCGTTCAATAATTTTATCCGCATCTTTCATTTGCTGAATCGATTCTTTGTATTCTGCCGAACCCAGCTTTTCAATTCCCCAGTCATTGAACATGCGTGAGTGCAGGAAATACTGGTTAATGGCAGTCAACTGGTGATAAAGCACCTGATTTAACTGATTAATGACGTCACGATTGCCTTTCATTGTAAGTTCTCCATCAACAATTTTTGCCTTCACAAAGGGTCAGGCAATCAAAAAAATTATTATTGCAATTATCTTAAACAAGAAGCAAAACAATGGCGAGTAGTTTATTGAACAGCAAATGAAAATCACAATCAAAACAAGGCGCTAATTTTCAGTGCTTTAATAAATAAAAACCCGCTTAGAGTCAGAAGCGGGGGAGGAGGAATGGTCTGAGACCATTGGTTTTATAATTATGATTGTTGAGAAAATTTAATTTAGTTTATGCAGCAATTGCGATCCGAGCTGCAATTTGCGCAACTTCATCACTGATGATCATACGTGCTTCAGGAGCACAGCGACCACAACAGGTGCCTAAATCGAGCATATCGCGAACTTCACGATAGCTTTCTGCACCATTGGCAATTGCATCTTTAATGTCTTGATCAGTAATACCACGGCACAAACAAACGTACATGAAATAAAACCAAGTGAATAAATGGGATAAGTAATATTATTGATAATTATTATCGTTTGTCAATAAAAATCATTTAAAAATACTATAATGCTGATTGAGTTTTTGAATAAAAAAATGTCATTTAAGCGGAAATCTGAGTAATGCTCAGATTTCCATGAAAGGCTTTTGATCTTTTAGTATGAGATATTTCGCGAAAGGCTTAATCAGAGTTTACTAAATTATTGATTAATAATCACCACGCCATCCATTTCAACTAGTGCACCTTTTGGAAGGCTAGCAACACCGAGTGCTGCGCGTGCAGGGTAGGGTTGAGCAAAGTATTCGCCCATAATTTGGTTGACCAATTGGAAGTTAGAAAGGTCAGTGAGGAAAATATTCAACTTAGCGATATCGGCTAGCGTACCACCTGCAGCTTCACATACCGCTTTTAAGTTGTCGAATACACGGCGAATTTGAGCTTCAATGCCTTCTACCAGCTCCATGCTATATGGATCTAAGCCAATTTGACCTGATAAATACAAAGTGTCGCCCACTAAAATGGCTTGTGAGTAAGTACCAATTGCAGCGGGTGCATTTTCAGTATGGATTACCTGGCGGGACATCTATTTCTCCTATTATCATCACAGACACGTCACATATACATATGGTGTCAGGTTAGCTGGCAACTTTCGCAGGCTCAGCAATGGCAACAGGTTGTGCCAAACGACTGATGCGTGGGAAGCCAAAATGCATTCTTAAATTACGGATAATTTCGGCAATTTGTTTACGATTGTGTACAACGATATTCACATAGGTTTTTTCTTCATGTGAGCGGACAGTTTCTACACCTATTTTTTCTTTACGGCATAGATAGATCAGTTCTGAAATTTGCTCATCATTTAACAGCATGTTTAAGCATAAATAGGCTGTAAAACTAATGTCTTCACTGTCTTCTGTTGTCCAGTGTAAAGGCATGATATTTTCAGGATGTAAATGCTGTTCATGCAATAAATTATGACAACGTGAACGGTGCACAATCAAACCACGACGTGATAAATGCCCTTGTATTGGATCACCTAAAACCGGGTTACAGCAGTGCGCATATTTAACGTCGACACCATCTGTGCCCAAGATTAAGCGTGCAGAATTTGAAGTCTGAATAGTATCTTGAGCATATAAATGATTGGCAACCAATTGAGGCAGTAAATCACCCACGGCAATCTGTTCAAATAATTGTTCTTTATCATTTAAATGACGCCAATTCAGCACATTTTCCCAATCCCCTAATGTCAAATCACTTACAGAACGGTTAAAGAGTTTTAATGCGCGATTTAAAGCTTGCTGACCAACTAAACGTTGTTCATCTTGGTCTTGGTCACGGAGGATATTTTGTAATGCGCGGCGGGCTTTTTGGGTATTAATAAAGCTGAGCCAGTCAGGGTTTGGTGTTGCAAGAACATCAGTGATAATTTCAATCACTTGACCACTCAGTAATGGTGTTGAAAGGGGCTTGGTTTCCCCATCAATTTTCGCACCAACGGCATGGTTGCCCAAAAATAAGCTTGCTGAATAAGCGAAATCAACCGCTGTGGCACCCTGAGGGAGTTCATGCAAATGACCGTGTGGGGTGTAGACCCAAATTTTTTCTTGATGTAGATAATCGAGTAATTCACTAAATGTGGTCTTGGCACATGCGCCATCGACTAACACGTTTAAATTTTGCATTGAGGCTTGGATCGCTGAGCGACAAGCTTGTGGTGCATTTTCACCGAGAACCACACCAAAGCGCGCCGCTTTACGCATCAACTCCGTTTGGATAGTCAGAGATAAAATGGTCTTTTCACCTTTTAAGCGCATCATCAGTGACTGGTTGCCACCGGGTAACGGGCGGCGAATATGATCGGTGTAATTTAGAACTTTAAAGCTTTCTTTGAGGATGTCTGCAAGTCGGTCACAGTCTGCGATGCTTTGTAAAATAATTTCAAAGGCATGACTATGGGTGAGCTCTTGCAGATCGATATCGTTTTTTACAAAGTGGCGAAGTAATTCAATATTATTATTCTTCTTTTTAATTCGACCTGAAATATGGTGTTGTTCTAGTAAGGCGGTGAGGTTATTTTCCCACTTGGTTTGGTATTCGCAGCGTTTCGGTTTGGTTTGTAATAAAGCTTCTTGAACATTGTTATACATATCTAAGTCGAGATTTTGATAACACAAATGTTCAAGGTTGTCGGCCATTTCATTCATACCGACAAGGCGTGCCATAGGCACAAAAATTTCAAAAGTTTCTTGGGCAATACGAGCACGTTTGTCAGGGCGTAAAGCACCTAGTGTGGTCATATTATGATAGCGATCTGCTAGTTTAATAATAATGACACGTGGGTCTTGTAGTGTGGCTTGCAGAATTTTACGGAAAGATGCTGCCTTATTATATTCTTTATCACTAGAGTGGCTGAGTTTTGTGACGCCGTCGACGAGTTCAGCAACGGTCAGACCAAATTTTTCAGTAATATCTTGTTTGGTAAATTCAGTATCTTCGATGACATCATGTAGTAAAGCAGCCATTAAAGTTTCCGCATCAAGACGCATATGCGCCAAAATACAGCTCACCGCAATTGGGTGAAGGATGTAGGGTTCGCCACTTTTACGTGTAATGCCATCATGGGCAATATCCGCATAGTCGCAAGCTTCAAGCACGCGTTCGACATCACTTACTGAAAGGTAAGCGTCGATAATCACATTTAACTGTTGCTTGGCTTGGCTGACCATTGGGCCTGGCATAGAACACCCTTTTACTACTAATTTACAAATGAAACGGTTAATACTTTAATGAAATGCATATTGCATGACTTGTCAATTTTTTAGTTTAAAAAAATGAAAATCTTTTTTGCTTGCTTTGCACTTCTTAAGCTTATGTTATAACTGTTCTGAGTAAAATATTAAAGAGAATCCATAAAAAAAGCCTAGTTAAAAACTAGGCTTTTAAGGTCAGGTTTATCTTATTGGAAAGAAAAACCGTCTAAGTTTAGGTTATTTGCAGAAAGTGCAAGGTCTAAACTTGAAGTTTGGTAGTCTTGTTCACGTTGTTTCAAAATGTCTTTAGAAACGTGACCCGCTGCGATTTCACGAAGAGCAACAACGGTTGGTTTGTCATTGTCCCACTCAACAGTAGGTTCGATACCTTGACGTGCCAATTGACGCGCGCGTTTGCTTGCCACTAGTACAAGCTCAAAGCGGTTGTCTACATGGTCTAAACAATCTTCAACGGTTACGCGTGCCATAAGAATTCTCGTTTGAATATAAAATTTTAACAGACTGTGCAGTATAAGGTGCTTTGTCTATAGACTCAAGTTTTAATCACTGTTCCGTAGGGGTGATTAATTTCTCAATCAGTTTTTCATGGCGCATAGCTTGTTGTTTTAAAACAAGACGATTGGCAATAATAACGGACTCTAAGTCATGCAGTGCTTTATTAAAGTCATCATTAATAATGATATAGTCAAAATTAACGTATTGCTGCATATCTTCTACGGCACAGCTAAGACGATGTTCAATGACTTCGACAGAGTCTGTACCACGATTGGATAAACGTTGACGTAAATCGAACTGACTCGGAGGAAGAATAAAAATTTGTCTAGATTCAGGAAAAAGTTTACGAACCTGTTCAGCACCTTGCCAGTCAATTTCAAGTAAAACGTCATGACCTTTGGCCAATTGTTCTTTTACTGTGCGCTGTGCAGTACCGTAATAATTACCAAAAACTTCTGCATATTCAATGAAGCCGCCTTCATTTACCAAAGATAGAAAATCTTCTTTTTTAGCAAAATGGTAATGTACGCCGTCTAATTCGCCAGGACGCTGACCACGAGTGGTATGAGAAACAGAGACATGTAAATTGTTTACACGTTCAAGCAGGGCTTTAACGAGGGATGTTTTGCCCGTTCCCGAAGCAGCAGAAACGACAAACAAGAGACCCGACATGATATTTTTCCTGATATGATAAAATATCTTCTCTATTTTAGAGCAGACGCGCGCCAAACAAAATAGTCAGACGTCTATTGTTTACATTTATTTCAAGTGATACCCGTAAAATTGAGTGGGCATTGAGGATTCTATGGAAATTGTTTTAGCTAATCCACGCGGTTTCTGTGCAGGTGTTGATCGCGCCATCGCGATTGTGAACCGTGCACTGGAATGCTTTAACCCCCCAATTTATGTGCGTCATGAGGTAGTACATAATAAATTTGTGGTGGACGACTTGCGTCAACGCGGTGCGATATTTGTGGATGAACTGGATGAAGTGCCAGATGACAATATTGTGATCTTCAGTGCGCATGGTGTATCTAAAGCGGTACAACAAGAAGCTGAGCGCCGTGGGCTAAAAGTTTTTGATGCGACGTGCCCTTTGGTGACCAAGGTGCATATAGAAGTGACCAAGTATGCACGTGAAGGTGTGGAAGCGATTTTGATTGGTCATGAAGGTCACCCAGAAGTTGAAGGGACGATGGGCCAATATGACACCAAAAATGGTGGTTCGATTTATTTGGTTGAAGATGAACAAGATGTTGCTGATCTCAAAGTGGTGCATCCTGAAAAAGTAGCGTTTGTAACTCAGACAACGCTTTCTATAGATGACACAGCAAAAGTGATTGATGCTCTACGTCAGAAGTTCCCTGAAATTCAGGGGCCGCGTAAAGATGATATTTGTTATGCCACTCAAAACCGCCAAGATGCCGTACGTGATCTTGCCGAGCAATGTGATGTTGTACTGGTTGTGGGTTCGCCGAACTCTTCGAATTCGAACCGATTACGTGAATTGGCTGAACGGATGGGTAAGCATGCGTATTTGGTGGACAATGCCGATCAGTTGCAGCAAGACTGGTTTAATGAGCACACAAAAATTGGTGTAACTGCAGGAGCATCTGCACCTGAAATTTTAATTAAACAGGTAATTCAGCGCTTACAAGATTGGGGGGCTAAATCTCCGCAAGAATTGGATGGTCGTGAAGAGAATATTACATTTAGTTTACCAAAAGAGTTACGTATTCCTGTAACTCAGGCATAAAGTGTTAATGACTTAACATTCTGAATTTTTTAAGAATTGACAGATAATTGCTTTTTGGCAATTATCTGTTTTTTTATGCCTTTTATCCTAATTTGTGTTTGTTTTGTAATTTAATTAGATATTATTTTTAATAGGGTAAAGTTTGGCGCGCCTTGGGGGGAGTATGCAGAAAAATAATGGATTTACGTTAATAGAGCTGATTGTGACAATTGCTGTTATGGCGATTATCGCCATGATGGCTGCGCCTTCGTTTGCCCAAATTATTCGAAATAATCAATTAATGAGTGATACTCGAGATTTTGTGGATTTATTAGCCGAAACGAGGTCTGAGGCTATTTTTAAGCAAAAAACTTTGATTTTAGCCGTTGATAGTGGTACTTCCAGTTCATATAAAAAATGGGTTCCGAAATATGTGGATAAAGTTAGTGGTGATAGTAGTGTGACTTTTGGGCGATTAGGTCAATCAGCAAATTTAGATAGTGGACAGTGCTTTATCTTTAAACATGAAAAAGATGCAGCTTTAAAAACTTATGTTTACGTACAAAAAAGTGGGATCGTTTTATTTGGTAAAACAGCAACAATTTGCTCAACCTGAGAATCAAGGATAATAAATAATGAATAAAACTCAGAAAGGTATAGGGCTTGTAGAAGTTATGGTTGCCCTGATTCTGTTGGCAGTTGCTGTTTTAGGTTTTTCTGCTTTACAAATGAGGGCGCTGGCTGCGAGTAAAGAAGCGGGTAGTAATATACAAGCTATGAATATTGCTAGAGATCTTTCAGAACGAATACGTGTTAATCGAGAAGGATTATTAGATTATAAGAAGGCTGATACTGTAAAAGATTGTAGTAGTAAGGATGAGCCATGTGATGCAAAACAGATGGCGGCATATGATTTTCAAGTTGTATCAAATAAAGCTGATGATTTTGGAATGACACTTGCAGTATTGGATTGTCAAGGAAACGATGCTTTAGAGAGAAAATGCATATATGTGGCATGGGCTGGAACTACGGCTACAAATGGTAGTGGAAACCCCAATTGTACAAATGGCGCAGCTTATTTGCCTGAAGCAAAATGTATTATTGTAGAGACTTATAACTATGATAAATAAATATAGACAACAAGGTTTTACTTTATTAGAGCTTATGGTGGCTCTTGTGTTGGGGCTTTTGATAGTGGCAGCCGGAATATCTGTTTTTATCGGTGGGCAAAAATCATTGAACTTGCAAAATGGTCTGAATGAGTTACAGCAAAATGCAAATTTTGGTTTAGCAGTCTTAACGCATGATTTACGCCATGCAAATCTAAATACCCCCTCAACTCAAAAAATAAATAACAAGCAAGTTGGCTCGGGGATTATATTCACCAATGCAAATTTACCATCATCTCTAAGTGCTGTTGATCTAAATTTATTTACAAAAGAATCATCTGATAGTGGTGCTACTGTTATAGCAAGTGATCAATTAACAATTCAATACATTCCTGAATATCGACAAGTAACAAGTAAACAGTGTAAAGCAGGAACTGCTGGAGCAGGTGGGGAGTGTACTCCTGAGAATCAAGAAGATGTAGTGATTTATAAGGCCAGTACTTATGATTGTGAGGGGCGAAAGCTTGAATTTTCAGAGCCACGAGTTGTTGTACAGCGCTATCACTTGAAACAAGACACTAAACAAATCCCAGGTCAGCCGCCAATGTATTCATTATATTGTGACGCTGGAGACTATGTGGATGGTGATACTGAAATTAGTGGTATGAGTAATACTGGTAATGGTGAGCAATTAATGCAGCGTATAGATGCTTTTAAAATTATATTGGGTGTGAAAGATAAAGATAAAAAGCTTCGATATATGACTATCAAAGATTATTTAACTTCTATGCCTATTACTGTGACAGATGCTTCGAATTTCTCCAATATTATATCAGTTGAAATCAGTGTTTTAGCGCGATCTACAAGTCAGCTTAATTCTGAAGGCCTGATAAACAACGCAAAGAAATATAAAATGGCCGGAAATGAAATGGAATTAAATAGTACTCAGAAGAGCGGGGGGAAATATTTAAGAGAAGTTTTTAGTCAAGTAGTGGCCTTCAGAAATACGCTGGGAGCATCATGATGAATAAGCAAACTGGTGCTACATTAATTGTAGTTTTAATAATATTGGTTTTAGTAACAATTGTGGGTACTTGGGCGATCAAGTCGAGTATTTTGGGATTAAAAATATCTACAAATAGTCAAGCTGGTTCATTATTGCTAGAAAATTCAAATTCAGCTCTATTTAATATTGAAGATCCGAGTCAGATTGCAAGGCAATTGGCTCTGGATGGTATGTTTAGTTATTTTAATTCATCAGCGAATCAAAATGATGAACTAGTTTTTTGTTATCGCCCTTCTGCAATGATTAATTTTTATTCATCAGATAAAGTCAGTGTAATTGCTCAAGATGGGGCAACAACTAAAAAAGGAGTCACTGGGTTTTGCGATGGAAAGGAGTTTTCTTCTGCTCGCTCCGCAGTGCAAGCACAAATTTATTTACGAAAAAATCGAGAAGAAAATGCATCCGCATTTTCTACTGCGCCTATAGGTACGAGTTTGGGACAAAGTGAAGTTCCTGTCGTGGCATTAAATATTGGTGTAACGGTTATTTCAATTTTACCTAGTTTTGCAAGTGCAAAAAGCACGCAAATCGCAGCGTGTTTTCATAAGACAGCAATTAAAAAAACTGAAGACACAGAAACAGTTGAGGAATGCTTTGAGAAATTAGGAATTCCTTACAACTTACAGCATGCCGACTATATTGTGGGCAGTTCACCGAAACTTAAGGCTTAACGGATATCTACCTGTAAGGGGATGAAAAGATGAAAAAATTTAATCAGAAGTTACTTTCTGCAGCGGTATCCATGTTTATGACCGCGAGCATTTGTCATGTAGCCACCACTCAGGCGAGTGATATTGAGATTTATAAATTGCCTGATCAGACAAAAATGACATTGTTTCTAATGTTTGATACGTCTGGGAGTATGGGGGTTGGTAAAGGATATAATTCTATTAAAAGTGCAAATGATGCAAGTAGTTTGGTCGAAGATTATAATATATGTGCTTGGAGTAATAATACATGGACAAATAGTAATATCAAGTCTGAGTCTAAGACTTATAAAGTAGGGAATCGAGCAGAAAAAAGCTATACCGTAGATTATTGTGATGTGTCAGCATCAACATTTAATAATTTAGATAATACATATAAATCACGTATAACAAATGAATGTACTAAAACCAGTGCAACAGCAAATACCTATAAATGCTATGACCGTCTATCCCGGTTAAAAATGGCTCTCACACAAGTGCTCTCAAGTACTGAAATTGACAGCTCGGTTCGCATCGGACTAGGGCAGTTTTCAACACCGATAACTGCCACAACTACAACATCAAAGAATTATACGGGAAGAATTATATATGGTCATGATGGAAGAAGTGGACGAGTAATTTACCCTGCAGTAGCACTGACAGAAATGAATCGTGAGGCTTTAATTGATGAAATGACGAAGTTGGAAGCTTATAACAGTACACCATCAGCATCAGCTTATGGTGAGTCTGGAGCCTACTTTTTGGGAGCAAACACATCAGGTTTAACTTATAGTGGTTATTCATATTCTAATACTGATTCTAGAAATGGTAAGCTAGGATATAAAGCTCCTTTAAGCACAACAGAGATGGCAAATACCTGTAATGGCCAAGGGATATACTTTCTCACAGACGGTGTTGCCAATAACTCCGATTCATCTAAAACTCAAGCAATCATGAATAAGTCGATCACACTGTCTGGAGCAGGTATGAGTGGTGGGTCTTCTTCAGCAGGTTGGACTGAAATTGGACAGTATTCAAAGTTGTTACGCAGTGGTAATCGAAATATTAAAACTGCTGTAGTTGGGTTTGGTTCATCTTTCCCCAACGGTTCAACTTATGTAAAAGATTTACCAGTTGATATCCTAGATCAAGATGGTGATGTGGTTGAAACAGTAAATCGACGTTTTTATGATTGTTCCAAATTACCAAATTCTACTGAGGATGAGCAATCTGTAAAGAATACATGTAACTGGGGAGCTAAACCGCATAAGGATTTGCCAAATAGTGTTGGTGGATATGGTAATGGTGGTTTTTATTCCGCTCAGTCGACTCAAGATATTGTAAACAGTATTAAATATTTTATTGAAGATATTCGTCCAAGATTTAAACCTGTTGCTACAGGTTCACCTACGCTTCCAGTAGATGCTTTGAATCCAATCCAGCTTCAACCTTATGGTTATTATGCTAATTTTACTCCAAAACCACAATCAAGTTATCAACTATGGTTAGGGAATTTAAATAAATACCATATACATAATGGCGAGTTATACAACAGTGCAAAGACTGTAAAGTTGATATTAGATAATGGTCGAATTAATACGAATGCTCAAGGTATTTTTGGAGCGGAAGGTGTTTCTGGGAAAATTCCTCTAAGAGATGGTTTAAATACAGATGGGGTGCAGTACTCGAAACGTAAGGTATTTACTAATCGTCAGATTAAAGCTGGTGTTGCATCAGATGTAACAGACTTACAACAAGTAAATCTTGAAAGCTTATTTTCAGCAGATATAAGTAAGGCTAAATTTGCAAATGATCCAAAGAAAAATTATTGGTTGAATGTACTTGGTTATGGAGTAGCTGAAAATGCAACGTCTTTAACGGTAGCAAACTTGCCAGATCAAGAGGTTCGTCAATTGGGTGCTATTATGCATTCAAAACCTATTTTGCTTACTCAATCAGGAAAAATTGTTGTTACTAGAGCTGCTGGGGCAACGAAACCAACAGTGACGACCTCGGATCGTAAAGATTACATGTTATTTGGTACTACCCAAGGGATACTGCATGTTGTAGAGGTTGGTACAGATACCGGCGCAGATCGAGGGAAAGAGGTTTTTGCATTTGTGCCAAATGAAATGATGGAAAATCAACCTAAAGCCTTTTTAAGTGAAGGTAATACCAATTTAGGAAAAGAACATCTGTATTATGGTGTTGATGCTCCTTGGGCTGCATATACCCAGTATGTATCTAAAGTAGATCAGACTTTAACTGTAAGTGATTCTGGTCGTAAAGATAATGATGGTAATGATTTAGCGTTAAAAGGTTTGCAGTGGGCGTATGGCGGTTTACGCATGGGAGGCAGAAGTTACTATGCATTAGATTTGAGTACGATAGATAAGCCTACGTTGAAGTTCCATATAAATCCAATTGGTGATGGATCATCTTCAAACCCGCAGGGCTATATGGGCGAAAGCTGGTCAAAACCAACCATTGCATGGGTGAATTGGGGCGGCGTGCGTAAGTTGGTGATGTTTGTTGGTGGAGGTTATGATCGAACAGGCGGCACAGATGGTAAAGGTTATGAAAATCCAGCATATGAACAAAGCAATAAAAAAGGTGCAGGCGTCTATATGTTTGATGCGGGTGATGGCTCATTATTATGGTGGTCTAGTGCTAATGTAGGAAACACAACATCTGCTGAAACAAATTCTGGAATCATAGCAACGAAGGATGACAATTTAAAATATAGTGTAGTCAGTCAGATTAATGCAGTAGATCGTGATAGTGATGGTTTGGTTGATCATTTATATTTTGGAGATCTTGGTGGTCAGGCATTTCGTATTGATATAAATAATAAAGCAATAACTAAAGGTGGCTTCGCTAAACGCGTAGTGCGTTTATATAATGCCCATGTGATTACAGGTGCAAGCCCACGTTTTTATGAAATGCCAAGTTTTTCAGTTCATAGTGGTGTCGATGGCTTATTTGGTGCACTTGCACTGAGTTCAGGTAATCGCAGTTCTCCATTAGCTGGTACAAACTCTGTTAGTGGTTCTACTGTGATCACAACTAGTTCAAATGATGCTGTTTATGTGATTTACGATAATGATGTGGCTCGTTCGGATTTATATGGAAATATTACCCTTAGAACGTCACCAACTAATCTTGGCGTAAACTTATCAACGCTCGTTTTAAAAGATGGCGTCGCTCAAAAAACGACAGTTGGCGCTTATAATGGTGGATGGAAATATCATTACAGTAATACGGCAGGAAAATACAAGGGGATGAATGAATTGTATGCTCTTGACAATATGCTGTATGTGAATGTATTTCATAAAGATGGTACAGGAATTACAGGGTCATGTGGTTCAGGCGTAATAGGTGATACAGAACTTTATCAATTCTGTTTGCCGACAGGAAAATGTAAATTTTACACAAATGGTTCTACTACGCCAAATAAAGTAGTTTTGGGTGGGGGTATTTTAGGGACGAGTTTGGGGCAGGGTTATACTAACAAGTTAGACGAAACTGGTTTGGTGACGCCTAAACCAGAGAGTTTAGATTGCGATGATGCGGCAAATAAAAATAAACCGGAATGCCAGCTTTTTGACACTGGGGCTAGATTGCAGCATTTACGTTGGTATGAATCTAGATAAGGGGGCGTGATGAATAAAAACTTTGGGTTTACCCTTATTGAACTGATGGTTGTTATTGTTATGGTTGCCATTCTTATGGCAATCGCAATACCAAGCTACCAGCGTTATATGGAAAAGAGGGATTTATCAGTAGCAAAGCAGGGGGCGCTACGTATAGCAAATGAGCTTGAGAGATTTAAAGCTAAAAATTTCAGTTATAAAGGCTTTGATGCTACTTTTGCGTACCCTACTTATGATAATGCTACGGGGGAACTATATCTGCCCGCAGGCTCAACAGTGGCAAATGCGAAATATAAGCTAACGTTAGTTGATTTAGAAGAAAAAGCAGCATTAACAATATTAAGAGATAATGAGGGCAATGAAACTGAAGACTCTCAATCGATAAGGGGGCTTGGATGGGTAATTAAAGTCGAGCGTGCAATAGGCAGTGATACCTTACCAAAGCAACCAAATGCTTATGATCTTTTATTGAACAGCAATGGTGTTCGCTGTATGACTAAGACACCAAATATTGTGAAAGATTTTGCCGGTTGTGGAACGTCCGCTGATACGGAGGATTGGTAATGCATTTAAAGAATGGTTTCACTTTAATAGAGCTTATGATTGTTGTGGCAATTATTGCTATTTTGGCAGCAATTGCTTATCCATCGTATCAACATTATGTTAAAAGGACGAACAGAACTGATACACAGTCTGAAATGCTGCAAATCGCCCAAAATTTACAGAGATACTATGTTGTAAATCATAATTATACATCAGCAACTTTAGACAACGGTGCGACCACAAAGGATTACCCTGCGTATAATGCTCTTTATCAGATTACTTTAATTACGGATAATCAAACTTGGACACTCACAGCGGCTCCTAAAAGTACTAGCGCTATGAAAAATACTGGTAACTTAACCTTAGATAGCACCGGCAAACAATGTTGGGAAAAAACTTCTGGCGCTTGTGAACCATGGGACGGCAAATAACCTCAAATTCAAAATTGTGGATAAACACTTTTTGATCTTTCATTCAGGGCAAATTTCACGTAAAATATTGCCCTCTATGAAAGGGGTTTGAAATGTATCGATGGTCGGTACAGGGATAATCCGTAAAAACTATAAGGTTCTATCATGGTTGTTATTCGTCTTGCACGCGGTGGTGCTAAAAAACGTCCGTTCTATCAAATCATTGTGACTGATAGCCGTAATGCACGTGACGGTCGTTTCATCGAACGTATCGGTTTCTTTAACCCTACAGCTCAAGGTAAAGCAGAAAAACTTCGTTTAGATGCTGACCGTTTTGCTCACTGGGTTTCACAAGGTGCTCAACCTTCAGAACGTGTTGCTTCTTTAGCTGCTGAAGCTAAGAAAGCTGCAGCTACTGCTTAATTAGTAGTAGGTTACCCATGACACCAACACAGAATGTTCCCGAAGATCGTATTCAGATTGGACAGCTACGTTCAGCATATGGATTAAATGGGTGGCTCTGGGTCTATTCCAATACAGAACCTATGAGCAATATTTTTGACTACCTCCCTTGGTACATTGAGACCAAAGCAGGTTGGCAAACAGTAGATGTAAAACGTTGGAAACCACATGGCAAAGGCTTGGTTGTTTCGCTAAAAGGTGTGAGTGATCGTACCGCGGCAGATAACTTGGTTGGCGCAAATATCTGGATTTCTAAATCGCAACTGCCTCAAGCAGGCGTGGACGAGTACTACTGGTCAGATTTGAAGGGCTTAACCGTGTTAGGTCTTGGAGAAGATGAACAAGAAGTCAACCTCGGTCAAATCCACGAATTGTTTGAAACAGGTGCTAACGACGTGATGGTAGTTCGCGCTACTGCTGACAGTGTCGATAGCGAAGAGCGAATGATTCCATGGCATAAAGATGTAGTACAGCGTGTTGATCTCGAAGCTGGTCGTATCTACGTAAATTGGGGCGTAGATTATTAATCCTTTAAGGATTGACGCAGCAGGAAAATAGAGGAGTCTGCGATGTTTTTTGCAGTCATTACGCTTTTTCCTGAAATGTTTGAAGCGATTACAGCCTACGGTATTAGCGGGCGCGCAGCAAAACGTGACATTGTGCAAGTTCATTGTATCAATCCACGCGAATTTGCTGAGGGCAACTACAAAAGAGTGGATGAACGTCCATTTGGTGGTGGTCCAGGTATGGTGATGATGGCTGAGCCATTAGCGAAAGCAATTCATCGTGCCAAAGAGCTTGCCAAGCAAGCGGGTGTTGTTCATGTCCCTGTGGTGTATATGTCACCGCAAGGTAAGACCTTAAATGAACCTGCAGTACAAGATTTCGTCAAATATGATGGATTAATTGTATTGTGTGGTCGTTATGAAGGAGTTGATGAGCGTTTGATCCAACAATATGTTGATCAGGAATGGTCAATAGGCGATTACGTTTTATCTGGTGGTGAACTCCCTGCGATGGTTTTATTGGATAGTGTGATTCGGAGACTTCCGGGTGCAATGTCTGATGAGCAATCACATGTGCAAGACTCATTTGTGGATGGTCTTTTAGATTGCCCACAATATACCAAGCCAGACCATTTTGAAGGTTTAGATGTTCCTGAAGTATTAAAATCGGGACATCATGCCAATATTGAGAAGTGGCGGTTTTTGCAGCGATATCAACGCACTTTAGAACGCCGACCTGAGTTGGTTGAAAAAGTTGAATTGACCAAGCAGCAAAAGAAATGGCTAAAAGATTCCAAGGTTTAATTTTTTAAATCTTATATTAGGCTCTTTATGCATTGAAGCGGTCAAGCATAAAGGGAAAGTCAATCGGGTCTATGCGCTTTAGCCTCTAGCCCCAGCGATGATTAGACCTCTTCTAACTCGCATAATCGGAGATACCCCATGAGCGGTAAACATCCTTTAGTACAAGCTGTTGAAAATGCACAGTTGAAACAAGACATCCCTGCTTTTGCTCCTGGTGACACAGTAGTTGTTCAAGTTAAAGTAAAAGAAGGTGAGCGTGAACGTCTTCAGGCATTTGAAGGTGTTGTAATTGCTAAGAAAAATCGTGGTTTGAACTCTGCGTTCACAGTACGTAAAATTTCTAGCGGTTTCGGTGTTGAGCGTGTATTCCAAACTCACTCACCAATCGTTGCTGGTATCGAAGTGAAACGTCGAGGTGACGTTCGTCGTGCTAAACTTTACTACCTACGTGAATTGTCTGGTAAAGCTGCACGTATTCGTGAAAAATTACCAGCTCGTAAAGCAAAATAATTTGTTTTACAACGCTGTAAAAAAATGCGCCTTTAGGCGCATTTTTTTATGCAAAAAAAAAATTATAACCCTTGAAGTTTCAAACGATTGGCATGTTGACGGTAGACTGAAACAGGGTCTGGTGCAAATAAGCCTTTCAAGCCTAATACTTGATTGACTTCATCGAAATGGTTCCACTTATAATTATCACGGACGGTTTTACCCAATTTACTGCTGCATTGGCTCACTAAGCCATCGTTCGGTTGTCCGCTAAATGCAATTGGCCCCATTGCGGTAAAGATCGTGTCTGGATCAAGTAAGTTGGTGGTGTTGGAAATACCTGTCCATCAATAGAAGCTAATGCCATTGGCAACACTTGGGCCATCAGCACATTTAGTTGCAGGCATACCGAGTGGAAATTTTGCATTAAAGGCTTTCACACCCGGTTGAGACATACTGTAGATCGAAGCTTTAAAATTTGAAGGCAGATTGGACTGCTGGGCGAAGTTAATCACTGGGGTCATTAATGCATCCATAACAGTCGCTAATACGCCATTTAAAATCGGTACGCTCTGTACTAAATCCGCCACAGGTGAACCGTCATTAGTGCCTGCGACTGTACTGACAGAGGCAACCAAATCAGGTCGTACGCCAGCAATATATCGAGCCGTAGGGCCACCATGTGAGTGACCAATTAAATTCACTTTGGGTTTGCCAGTAATGGCAACTACTTGTTCAACTTGGTCTAACAGTTGTTCTCCACGAACTTCAATGGATTCCAACGGGGAGATTTGTGTAGCAAAGGCCGTAGCTTTATGGCTTGCCAAATCGGGAAGAACTTGATACCAATAATCCAGACCAAAAACGGCACCGCCTAAGCGATTAAAACCAAACATCCCGTGTACAAACACTAGGGGGTATTGGGTTTCAGCAGAATTGTCGATGACTTTTTTAGTGGTCGCTTGTTGTATACCCAATGCAGCATGCGTTTGGGTCACTGCCATACTTGCAAGGAACGTGGCGCAGAGCAATTTTCCTTTCATTTTTCATTCCTTTCTTTTTGTTTTGGTTTTCAAACTTTGATTCAGTTCAGTTTGCAAATAGACAAAATTGCCTATCTGACAATTTTTATTGTCATTAAGGATTATAAAAAAAGGAAAGTAAAATGTGAGAACTAATCGACAGAATGAAAGATATTTTGTATATTGATTAATGAAAATATCATTAAACCCTGAATTTACAGGGTTTAATGTATAGCTTTACTAAATTATAAACCTTGAAGTTTTAAACGATTTGCATGTTGACGATAGACGTCGACAGGATCTGGTGCAAATAGCGCTTTGAGACCAAGCACTTGGTTAACTTCATCTAAATGGTTCCAGTTATAGTTATCACGAATGGTTTTACCAAACTTGGCACTACAGCGTGATACGAGGCCATCATTGTCTTTTCCGCCATCGATCAGTAATGCGGTCACTTTTAGGGCTGAGTCTAAATCTAAAATATTGGTGATTTGGCCCACACCTGTAAATGAATAGTTATAAATGCCTTTTTCCACGCTATTACCATCAGCACAATTGGATTTAGGCAAGCCCAGAGGGAATGCGGTATTGTACTTTGCAGAACCCGCTAGCGTTAAACTTGAACCACCTGCCAATGCATCATGAGGATAAGTCGTTGGATCTAGACCTTGCGCCCAAACAATGGCTTTAGAGACAAAATTCACAGCTCCGACCAAGGGTGCTTCGACAGCGGTGCCTTCAGCTTTTAAAATTAAATCTGCAACAGGGGAGCCTTGATGAGGTCCTGCAACACTGGTTAATGAAGCCACGACATCTGGGCGCACACCGGCAACATAACGAATCGTTGGTCCACCATGACTATGTCCAATCAAATTCACTTTATCTGCACCGGTGAGTGCTCGGATTTCAAGGACCTGTTGTAAAAGTTGTTCGCCACGTACTTCGGTGGAGTTAAACGGCGATACGCGCGTTGCCCAGACATTTGCACCATTGCGGGCAAGATCAGGCAGGATTTGATACCAATAGTCGAGTCCAAAAGAGTCCGTACCAACGGTAATGAAACCACCCATACCATGGTTAAATACGATTGGATATTTTGTCTTTGCATAGCTAGAACTAGCTTTGGCGGTGACTTGGGTTGCTTGCGATGCAGATACATTACCGATGCATGTAGCTGCAATTAAACCTGCTAAAAATGGTCCGTATTTCATGAGCGATCCTCAATGTATTATTGTTTTATGACAATATTTATTGTCACTTCTAATAAAGCAATAAAGATCACCTGTTGCAAATTGAAAAAGATTAACTGTGACGCTAAATGTAACAAAATAAAAGAGCATGATTTATCAGATCGATTAAAGTAAATAAGAGGGCCGAAGCCCCCTTATTGCATTTAAATTTCAACGATAAGAATTAAAGTCCTTGCAGTTTTAAACGGTTTGCATGTTGACGGTACAGCGCCACAGGATCTTGTGCAAATAGCCCTGTTAAGCCAAACATCATATTGGCTAAATCGGTATGGTTAAGTTTGTAGCTATCGTTAATGACTTTACCGATATAAGCACTACAACGTGCAACCATACCGTCATTGTCTTTATTGCCATACGACAATGGCCCGAGTTGCATTAGGATCGTATCGATATCAAGTAGATTTGTGGTTTGCGCAACACCGGTCCATGAATAGTACTGAATGCCTTTGCTGTCGACTTGCTTTAAGTTTTTGCTGCAATTTTCTGAAGATGCCAAAACACCGTCAGCTACAGCAGATTTTGCAACTGTACTGTTAAATGCAGCAGAACCTGTTTGTGATAATGATTTCATAGAAGCATCGAAATCAATTTCAAGCTCAGGTTTTGCCTGACCTAAAGCAATCAGTGGGCCGACAATATAATCACCTAAAATATTGAAGGCAGTACGAGAAAGTGAGTTGCCTTGAATATCATCCGCTACTTTAGAGCCGTGATAGGTACCTGCAACACCTGTAATAGACGCAATGTACTGTGGTTTTGTTTGAGCAACATACAATACAGTTGGACCACCATGAGAGTGACCAATTAAGTTAAGTTTTGGTTTCCCTGTAATAGCCAAAACATCTTCAACTTGTGCAATTAACTGCTCGCCACGATGTGTTGTGGTATTTGCAGGAGATAATTGCGCTGCGAATACGGTTGAACCATTTCGTGCCATATCTGGCAAGATTTGGTACCAATAATCCAGTCCGATGGTGTCGGTGCCGATACGTGACCAACCGAGCCAACCATGCACCATTAAAATTGGATATTTGGTTTTTGCGTAGTCCGATTTTGCCGTTTCCTTCACCTGGAGGACGCTAGGCGCAGCTTGAGTGCTTGCCGATATACTCATCGCTAAGCCTGCAACTGCAGCTACAGAGGCCATCTTGGCCGTGTTTACTAAAGATCGCATAAATGTTCCTTGATCTGATGTTGTTTTTATTACTTTTTAATCATGAAAATACTCTCTGTTTTTAAGCAACATCTTTGTGACTGGCCAGGCCATATCTTTGATTTTAGAGAGTTTGAATAGACAAAGATGCCTTGCCATTTTTTCATGCTCGGTTTGAAATTCCATGTCATTTTAGGACATGGGCGGCGTTGAGGTGACAAGTATATTTATATACATTCGTCTTTTATTTTTGCTATTTATTTTAGTTGTTATGATTTAATAACTTATTGAATTAGCTTGTTTAATACTTACAAATAAAAACATTGTAAACAAAAAAGGACGCTTAAAGGCATCCTTTTCAGTGCTGAAAGGGAACCAACTTTTGAGGTTACAGACCCTGTAATTTTAAACGATTGGCATGTTGGCGGTAGAGCGCAACTGGGTCAGGTGAAAATAGGCTGCGTAGACCAAAGACCATATTTACTTCATCTAAGTGGTTGTGATTGTAGTCGTCACGGATTACTTGTCCGATGTGAGTACTACAGCGTCCAACCAAACCGTCATTGTCACGATTTCCATAGACCAAAGGGGCAAGCTGACTAATGACCGTATCTAATACATCTAATACATTCGTGGTTTGCGCTGTACCCGTCCATGAGTAGTAATACACGCCATTGTCGACTTTGGCACCCGATTGATTACAGTTCGCTGCTAGTGCTGCGGTTGGAAATTTTGCATTAAATTCAGCCGAACCTTTTTCACTGATCGCGGTAAGTGATGCATCAACACTGTTAGGTAGACTAGAGTTGCCCTCAGCCCAAGTAATAATAGGTGCTAAAAGTTGATCTCCAAGTATGCCAAAGATTGAGTCTATGGTTTTGTTGGCTTGAATTTTATCTGCGACTAAAGAACCTCGGTATGTTCCTGCAACACCAGTCACTGATGCTACATACTCAGGTTTGATCGCTGCAATATAACGCGTTGTTGGCCCACCATGTGAATGACCAATGAGGTTCACTTTAGGTTGACCCGTCAGGGCAAGGACTTCTTCGACTTGGCTCAGGAGCTGTTCACCACGAACTTCTGTAGACTCTAGCGGAGAAACTTGGGCAGCAAAGGTATTTGCCCCGTTGCGGGCTAAATCCGGCAAAATTTGATAAAAATAATCCATGCCAAAGCTGTCAAAACCAATGCGAGTAAACCCGAACATGCCATGAGTAAATACAATCGGATATTTGGTCTTGGCATAGCTTGCCGAGCTATTGGCGGTGACATGTTGGAGTCCAGCCGCAGCTTGGGATTGTGTGCTGGCGATCGCTGCTGATGCAGCCATAATTGCGCATAAAAGAGCTTGTGGTTTTTTCATCATTTCATCCTGAAATTGAGGTTGTTTTTAAATTGTTATTTGTACTTATTCTGCGAAAGGTAATTTTCCACCTTGATCATGCACAGATTCAAAGGTACTGACGCGGAGCTGATCTTCCTTCGATTTAAAATGTTGATTACGGAGTTGCTGTACTGCTTGTTGTTTCGCACTGTCACTCATATTGCTTTTCACAATGCTGTCACGCTCTGTGAGGTATTGATTTACGCTAGATTTCCAAGAGCTGCGCTGGCTGTCTAGATTTTCAAGGCGCTGAGTAGCTTCTGGACCCACTAAATTTAACCGCATTTGATGGATTTCTTCGCTTGAACCACCACGGGCTTTAATGTCTGCTGTGAGCTTGCGTAAATCTTCAAGTTTATTGATTTGTTCCAGATTTTCTTTCCAATCTTCTGGGAGTTCATCAAACAGGTCTTTTAGTTTTTTGGCTTTTTCCGATTCAGACAATTTTTTGTCATTCACCACTTCCATACGTTTTAGGGTGTATTCGTGATAGGTATTTTCCTTGCCAAATAAACCTTCAATTTCATAATCAGAAAAGAACTGTTTTCTTAAATTTTGTGTGCTGTTGTAGATCGAGCGATAATATTGTGGTGATTCTTTGTCGTCGCTTGGTGGCTGTAAATGACCTAATTGTTCACGATATTTCATATAACGATCCCACAAATCATAAATTTGGGACAGCGCAGGTTCTTTATGACCTTGTGCAATGTAGGCTTTAAAATCCTTTTTAATTTGATCTATCGACTTTTCACCATACTGAGTAATGAAATATTCAAAGCAATTCCGTGTTTGTTCATTCACGATCAAACGGTTTGAACCATCCATACTGATTTGACAGTTAACTTCCGTGTCTTGTTGACTTGGACTGAGCAGCGAAGAACCGCTTGTTGCTTGAGCCGTAGCGGTTTCGCCCTGAGCTAAAGGCGTATTTTGTTGTTGAATCGATTGATCTGAAGGATCATTTTGTGATGCTTTTGGCGCAAGCCAATATATGAATGCAGCAACAGCGATAACGACCAAGGCAATGATGAGCCAAAGTTTATTTTTTTGCATATCCCAATGCACCTTTATTCCGTTTTTAATTGTTCTAGAGTTCTAAATGCGAACTCAATATGACATAAAATGCAGATAAAAACATAGAAGAGTTGTAAACGTTAGAGGTGGGTTGTTACCATTGCGCTGTTCCTGTATTAGCCAAATTTTGACATGAAAAAAGCCTCTCCTAAGATCCAACGTCGTCCTGTACATGGTGTATTTCTTTTGAATAAGCCATTAGGTATTAGCTCGAATGCAGCCTTACAGAAGGTGCGTTGGTTGTTTCGTGCACAAAAAGCAGGACATACTGGTGCGCTAGATCCATTAGCCTCAGGTTTATTACCAATTTGCTTAGGTGAAGCAACAAAGTTTTCGCATTTTTTATTGGATTCGACTAAACGTTATAAAACCACCGTCTTTTTAGGACACAGTACCACGACGGGTGATGTGGAAGGTGAAATACTATTAGAGCAAGCTGTTCCAACATTGACTGAAGAAAATATTCAAAATGTCTTGGCGCAATTTGTAGGGGATATTCAACAAATTCCACCGATGTATTCTGCGCTGAAAAAAGAAGGTCGCCCGCTGTACGAGTTGGCGCGTAAAGGCATAGAAATAGAGCGTGAAGCACGTCCAATTTCGATTTATGCCATCGAGTTATTATCATTTAATGAGAATAGTATTACACTCGACATCACCTGTTCCAAAGGCACGTATATTCGTGTTTTAGGCGAAGATATTGCCAAAGCATTGGGTACTTTTGGACATTTGACCTATCTACACCGTACGCAAACTGGGCATTTTGATCTCAATCCAACTTACACTATTGAATATTTAGAGAGTCTGACCGAAGGGGAACGTGAAGCATTATTGCTGCCAGTGTATTCACCTGTCGATCATTTCTGCAAAGTGCAAGCGCCGGAAGGTCGAGCTGAATATTTTAGTCGTGGAATGGAAAGTAATATTGAGCATGCTGCGGAAGCGCAGGTTTTGGTATTTGATGGTGAGCGTTGTTTAGGGCTGGCTGAAATTACAGACCGTAAACGTTTGGTGCCTAAGCGTGTGTTAAATCTAGAGTAGCTGATACAGCATTGAAGACTTCTTATGGACTTTGAAATTATTTTAAGCCTCTTATTTTTTGCATTTTTTGCCGGTGCAATTGATGCAGCAGTGGGGGGCGGAGGATTAATTCAAATTCCAGCCATTATGAATGCCATGCCGCACTTATCTCCAGCGACTGTATTTGGCACCAATAAGTTGTCTTCGATTTTTGGTACAGCGTCAGCTTCCTATTCTTTTTTACGCCAAGTCAAACTCCGTTGGAAATTACTTGCGGTCATTGCAAGCTGTGCATTTGTTGCCTCCTTTGTGGGAGCAGCCTGTGTATCAATGATTCCAAAAGAAGTCTTACGTCCTTTCGTTTTGGTCATGTTGATCGTGATTGCAATTTATACCTTTGCCAAAAAACAATTTGGTCAGGTGCATGTACGCCAAGAACTGACCCCTAAAATTCTCGGTCTTGCCGCTCTGGGTAGTTTAGTGATTGGCTTTTATGACGGCATTTTTGGGCCGGGCACGGGCAGTTTCTTTATCTTCTTTTTTATTCGTTATCTACAAGCAGACTTTTTACATGCCTCTGCTTTGTCTAAAGTGGCTAACTTAACCACCAATTTAGCTGCACTGAGTTTTTTTGCGCCCACAGGCCATGTGTTATTTGCGATAGGCTTAATGATGGCTGTGGCGAATATATTAGGCTCGATCGTTGGTGTACGTGCAGCGATTAAATACGGCAGTGGATTTATTCGAATTCTATTTTTGATTTTGGTGAGTATTTTGATTGTACGGCTAGGGTATCAAACCTTTACGGGACAAGCTTAAAACAAAACTTAACAGAGCTGCGCTGTATTCTGATGCTGATATGTTTAGTATAAAAATGAAGCACTTTATTTTGCTGAATTAAAAAAAATACTCAGCTATCGCTAAGCATCAGAGGACATCATCAGAATGAATATTTTTGAAGCTTTACGTCAAAGTCATGAACAACAAAGAGCGCTTGCAGAACAATTAGTACAAACTTCTGGTGATAGTCCAGAACGTCGGGATTTGTTTGACCGACTTAAAAATGAATTATTCGCGCATGCTGTCGGAGAAGACCGATATTTTTATATTCCTTTAATGATGACCGATTCGGGGCTGAATATTACCCGTCATGCCTTGGCTGAACATCATGAGATGGATGAATTATTAGAGCAACTGACGGAAACTGAATTTAATAATCCAAGTTGGTTGGCAATTGCGAAAAAGTTATCTGAAACGGTACATCATCATTTGCAGGAGGAAGAACACGGCTTTTTTCAGCAAGCAGGTAAAATCTTAGATGAAAAACAAAAGGAAAGTTTAGCCAAACAATATTTGGCAGAATATAAAAAATACAAGAAAGCGGATAAAGACAGTTTGACGGGATAAATGCAAGTGAAGCCTGAAGACTCATACAAATTCAAAAAAAGACGGCAGAGGCCGTCTTTTTATTTTAACGATAAAGATAAAAATTTAGTCTGATCCGCTAGTCGTTGTATTGCGAGAGGAGCGCATCGTCACCCCGACCGAGGCAAGCATAATGCACACCAAAGCAAGCCATTGCCACGTCCCAATATTTTCGCCAAGCAGAACCATACCTGTAATGGCAGCTAATGCAGGCGACAAACTCGATAAAGTCCCATAACTAAGTTTACTGAGGATTTTTAACGCTTTTAAATCCAGTGCATAAGGTATGGCCGTGGCTAAAATCGCAATTAATAAGGCTTTCGGCCAATATTGGGTATCGAGTAGGGCGGGTGCATTGTTATATAGTCCAATCGGGAGCAAGGTCAGTGCGGACAGTGTGATGGCAATCGTTAGCGCATGCATACCAATATTTTGATGTACCACTTTTTGTCCAAAGTAAATATAGAATGCCCAACAGAGTCCCGCTGCTAAGGCACAGGCTGCCCCAAGTATTGAGAAATTACCATCATGAGCTTGTCCCCAAGGCACCATCAAGGTAATGCCTAAGATTGCTAAAAAGACCCAAATATAATCACTGCTGTTTTTAATGGATAACAATGCCAGACCCAAAGGGCCGATAAACTCTAAACCCACGGCAATGCCTTGTGGCAATTTACCCAGTGACATATAGAACAACACATTCATCAAACAGAGTGCCGCGCTATAGCAGAGCAGATCCCGCCATTTTAAAAAAGACAGCCGTTTTAAAATGTGCCATGAACGAAACATTAAGCAGATAATAATTGAAGCAAAACAGAGTCGTAAAATGGTCACACTGAGTGGATCAAGCACCAAAAATAATTGTTTGGCGAATGATGCACTGATCTGATAGGAAATCATGGAGAGCACCATGAAAACAACAGCGAGAAGTTGTGAATTTGGCATGCGGCACACAGTTGTTGGGCGGTGTTGAGCCCTATTTTTGAGTCAGTACAGTATAGCGGTTAATGCTAACAATTGAGTGAATTTTAACATTTGATCAAATCATGATGGATTTTGAATTTAAAATTCTATGGCTCGGCTGATGTAAGAGCAGGACTGAGCACGTCATGATTCAATTTGAATTCAAAAAATTGAGTCTGAGATTCATGTAGTTCATCCATTGTCATGGGAACATATTTTGAATTTAAATGGCTTTGGCTTTTTGCGTGGTATAGGTACAGCCAATCGAGGCACAGATAATGACAGCAAGGGCTAACCACTGGGTCCAAAGTAATTGTTCATTTAAAAAGACAAAACCAGAGAGTGCTGCAATTGCAGGTTCTAGGCTCATAAGCGTTCCGAAACTGAGCGCCGTTAAATTGCGGAGTGCAATCATTTCTAAGCTAAAGGGGATGGCACTGGCCAAGGTGGCTAAAGCAAGAAAATAGAGGAGACTCATCGGTTCAAAGGCATGCGCAGGAATCCTTACAAATAATGCAATCGGCATAAGCATACACATGCCGACAAACATACCTAAACAAACTGTATGGTTGCCTGAAACGCCAGAAGGTTTCTGACCTGCCACGATATAGAGTGCCCAGCAGGCACCTGCACCAAGGGCGAGGGCAATGCCAACGGGATCAAGTCTTTGTGCAGCTTGGTCAAAAGGAAAAAGTAGGATAAGGCCTAAAATAGCCAGTCCGACCCAAATAAAGTCAAATTTTCGGCGTGCAGCAAATAGTGCGACACTGAGCGGGCCAATAAATTCAAAAGAGACGGCAATGCCGAGCGGGAGACGATCAATCGACAAGTAAAATAATACATTCATCCCTGCTAAGGCACAGCCATAGCTGAGGATCGACGACCATTTCACTTGTTTAAAATTGATCTGCCAAACTTTAAAAATAATCGCCAAAATCAAAGCGCCTAGCATTAATCGCATGGCCGAAACGGTCAGTATGGGAAATTGACCGAAAAGATATTTGGCAAATGAACCGCTGCTTTGCATGCTGATCATGGCAATAAGCAAGATCAGCGGTGCTTGGACAGCCGGTGCAACTTTAAAATTTGGCATAAACTAAATTTGTTTCGATGACTCGAAGAGCGGGAGAGTGGCACTAGCCAGATTTTAAAAGTTTATAACAATAAAAAAACCACAGCCCGAAGGCTGTGGCTTCAGTGTCTAATGCGATTAGAACAATACGCGAACTCGGATGGTACCTTCAACTTCGTGAAGTGTATCCAATGCTTCTTTAGAAGCAGTTGCGTCAACGTCCATCACTAAGTAACCCACATCACCTTTAGTCATTAAAGACTGACCAGAGATGTTGATACCGTGTTCAGCAAACAAGTTGTTGATTTTTGAAAGGACGCCCGGCACGTTTTTGTGGATGTGAAGTAAACGGTGTTTACCTTCAGTCAACGGTAACGCGATTTCTGGGAAGTTCACTGCAGATAAAGTCATACCTTTATCAGAGTAAGCAACGAATTTTTCAGCTACTTCTAGACCGATGTTCGCTTGCGCTTCCATCGTTGAACCACCCACGTGAGGAGTCAAAATCACGTTGTCTAAGCCACGAAGTGGAGAAACAAATTCTTCACCGTTTGCTTTAGGTTCTTTCGGGAATACGTCTACAGCTGCACCAGCAATATGACCAGATTTGATTGCATCAGCAAGATCTTCAATGATGACACATGTACCACGTGCAGCATTGAGGAAGATTGCGCCTTCTTTCATTTGAGCAAATTGGTCTTTGCCGAAGAAGTTGCGAGTTGATGGAACGTCTGGAACGTGTAGAGATACGACATCTGCATTGGCAAGAAGTTCACCCATAGAACCGACTTGACGTGCATTACCCATTGGAAGTTTAGTTACAGCATCGTAATAAATTACGTGCATACCTAAACTTTCAGCAAGTACAGAAAGTTGCGAGCCAATCGAACCGTAACCAACAATACCTAAAGTTTTACCACGAGTTTCAAATGAACCAACTGCAGACTTGTTCCAACCACCACGGTGAGTTGAAGCAGATTTTGCAGGAACACCACGAAGTAATAGAATCGCTTCAGCAAGTACTAGTTCAGCAACTGAACGCGTATTTGAGTATGGTGCGTTAAATACTGGAATACCGCGAATCATTGCAGCATTTAAGTTCACTTGGTTTGTACCGATACAGAAACAACCCACAGCAATCAGTTTGTTCGCCGCTTCAAAAACTTCTTCAGTTAATTGAGTACGTGAACGAATACCAATGAAGTGAGCATCTTTAACCGCTTCTTTCAACGCTTCACCCTCAAGCGCAGTTTTACGGTAGTCAATGTTGGTGTATCCAGCAGCATTTAGAGTGTCGATTGCGTTTTGGTGAACGCCTTCTAACAACAAGAAACGAATTTTATCTTTAGGTAAAGAAAGATGTTGGCTCATTACGGCTCCGCTACAAAGGCCAAATTTAGTGCGCATATAATAGCATAGGAAGTCGCCTGATATACATTTCCTTTATGACCGACGTCATGGCTATTTTGGCGAATGATGAGTCAATATTTTTTAGATTTGGTCTAATTAACTTGGCCATATTCCTCGTGACATTTTGAAATCACGTTTTTCTTTGGGTTTTGTCAAAAAAAGCCCAGTTATAGCTTATAATGGAGCCGCTCAAAATCATCATGACCAATTCCCTGACATTTTGATGCGCTCTGTTTCAGGCTTTTTCCCTTGAAATATGCGTTACCGCAGTTTTGACTGAATGAAGTCTGGACCTTTAAAAAAACTTGTTTACTTCTTGCAAGGTCTGAAAACGATGAATGCTCCAGTCGCTTTAACCCCAGAGTTATTGACCCAATTGACCGCTATTGTTGGCGAAAGCCGAATTAAAACCGATGCGGATAGTCTCCAAAATTGGGGTCGTGACCATACTAAGCACTTCGATCCAAACCCGTCGGTCGTCGTTTTCCCTTCAAGCACAGAACAAGTTCAACAGATTGTAAAACTTGCCAACCAATTTAATGTAGCGATCACACCAAGTGGCGGTCGTACAGGTTTATCTGCGGGTGCTGTGGCTGCCAACGGTGAAATCGTGGTAAGCATGGACAAGATGAACCAAATCTTGGAATTCTTCCCAGCTGACCGTATGGTTCGCGTACAAGCAGGTGTAGTGACTGAACAACTTCAGAACTATGCTGAAGAACAAGGCATGTACTACCCAGTTGATTTTGCATCTTCAGGTTCATCTCAAATTGGCGGTAACATTGGTACCAATGCCGGTGGTATTAAAGTCATCAAATACGGTATGACACGTAACTGGGTGTTGGGCATGACTGTGGTCACAGGTAAAGGTGACGTCCTGCGCTTGAACAAAGGCATGATCAAAAACGCGACTGGTTATGCACTTCAACACTTATTTATTGGTGGTGAAGGTACACTAGGTTTAGTGACTGAAGCTGAAATCAAACTTGAACGTCAACCCCATGACTTACAAGTGTTGGTTCTCGGTGTGCCTGATTTTGATGCGATTATGCCTGTTCTACATGCCTTCCAAAAGAAAATCGACCTGACTGCATTTGAGTTCTTTGGTGAGCTTGCGATGCAAAAAGTATTGGACAATGGTCATGTGCAACGTCCGTTTGAAACACCATGTCCGTTCTATGTATTACTTGAGTTTGAAGCACCATTTGAACCGATCATGGATGCGGCAATGGAAATTTTTGAACATTGCATGGAACAAGGTTGGGTACTGGATGGCGTGATGAGCCAAAGCTTAGACCAAGTACATAGCTTATGGCGTTTACGCGAAGACATTTCAGAGTCAATCGCACCGTTCACACCATACAAAAATGACATCTCAGTTCTGATTACACATGTGCCTGCATTTATTAAAGAAATTGATGCAATTGTGGAAGCGAATTACCCAGACTTTGAAATTTGCTGGTTCGGTCATATTGGTGACGGTAACTTGCACTTAAATATTTTGAAACCTGCGGATTTAAGTAAAGATGAATTCTTTGCAAAATGCCAAGTGGTAAATAAATACGTATTTGAAACTGTGAAAAAATATGACGGTTCAATTTCAGCAGAACATGGCGTGGGTATGACCAAAAAGCCTTACCTCGATTACACACGTTCAGCAGAAGAAATCGAATATATGAAAGCATTGAAAAAAGTATTCGATCCAAATGCGATTATGAACCCAGGTAAATTGTTCGATCTTTAATTTTTTAAAGACGTACTAGAACGCATCTTCAGATGCGTTTTTTTATGGTTATAGCACGACTTTGTAGCCGCCTATGGATGAGAAACAGCACATTGATTTTGTGGAATGGGGTACTTCTTTTACATTGCTTAAATAGTGTTTTGGACAAATGTTCGGCATGATAGGTCTGAATAATAAATTTGAGTTGCTTCTATGTATCGTTTAATTGCTGTGTCTGCATTGTGTGTGGGGATGTTGGCGGGTTGTGCGACAACGCAGAAAATTGTGTCTAAAGTCGGTTCTTCTGCTACGCCACTCGATCAGGTATTAAAAGAACGTCCTGATTTACGTAAAGAGCTGTCGACTGTGGAAATTCGTCAGTACTTTAACCGTGTCGAGTCGCCAAATGCGGGGCAGGTGAAAGTGACGGAAACGGGTTTGATGGATGATTCGGTGAAATCAATTCGTACTATTTATAGTTTTAGATTGGTGGATGGTGACTGGCAGCGTGTAAATACGCAAAAGGAATATCAGTGCCAACGTGGTAAAAATACTAAGACTTTCCAGTCGGCGAAGTGTCCTTAAATTATAAAAAGTTAAGGTCTAAATTTCTTATTAAATGTTCAGCATGACGGGGTCATTTCATTTTAAATTCGATGATTGGAGCTCGTATCTACTTTTGTTTCGGCAAAAGTAGCAAAACCATCTTTCATCCGCAAAACTCGTCAAATACCATCTTCAATTGTGTAGGTCGCAGAAACTTTACATATTGAATGTGTCCTGACTCGGACAGTTGCGGATGAGTTTTCGCGTATCTTAATTTTCATCCTAAACATAGAATATTCAATCCTAAAAATTTTCTCGTGAGTTCGTATAGTTTTTAATAATATTGAACCGAATTCAAATCATGATCAGATTTCAAATTTATGATGAAAACCCTCGCTTTTATTCACGTCAATGACTTAGGTTCACCCGTTGGTGACTTTGCTCCGGTCACATCAGTATTTTCCCATTATGAATTGGGTAATACCGTTTCGCCGTTTTTATTGCTCGACCATTTAGGGCCTGGAGTACTGCAACCAACCAAACTGAAAAAAGGTGTGCTGGAACATCCACATCGAGGGTTTGAAACCGTCACCTTAGTGTTTAAAGGTGAACTTGAACATCATGATACGACTGGCGGCGGTGGTGTCATTTGTGAGGGCGATGTGCAGTGGATGACTGCTGCTTCAGGCATACAACACGAAGAAGTCTTTAGCCATGCCTTTGCACAGCGGGGCGGAGCATTTGAAATATTGCAATTGTGGGTCAATTTACCTGCTAAAGATAAAATGAATCCTGCGCGCTATCAGAGCTTAGCCAAAGCCAATATTCCAAAGGTCGATTTAGCCCAAGATGCTGGTTATGTAAGGATCATTGCAGGGCAATATTTAACAGCCCAAGGCCCCGCAGAAACACATACACCTATGCAAGTATTTGATGTCTTTGTCAGTGCCAATCAAAGTATCACACTACCTGCACAAGAAGGGGATACCACGCTGGTATATTTACGCTCAGGCAAACTGAAATTTACTGAAACAGATGAACCGTTAAATGCACAGCATATGGCAGTCATGTCGAGCCGAGGTGAAAATGTCGAATTGACGGCTGTCGAAGATAGCCACATGTTGTATTTATCAGCGCAGCCTTTAAATGAGCCCATCTATGGGCGAGGTTATTTTGTGATGAATCATTTTGCAGAAGTCATGCAAGCTTATGAGGACCTAAAACAAGGTCGCTTTATCCAAAAAGCATACAATGAAAAACCATAAAAGCGGTAGTTTAAAAAGACCAATACAACGCCAGCAAACACTGTTAAAATAGTCGGACTCAAACCGACAGATCGGTTCGTTGAAGTTCATTTTATCTCTATCTAGCGTCTTGTGAATACGACGCACATATGGCGGATACGCCGCAAATTCATTTTTAAAATTAATATTACAGTGCTCGTCATTGGGCTGAAGTGTCTCTCCCTATTTGTCATTTCAAGCTCGACAGCACATATTTGATATGTAGATAACAATGCAAAACGTACAAACCACAAAATTAAGTCGTGCCACCTTAATGTTTCCCTTGGCACTGGTTTTATTTGAATTTTCTGTCTATATCGGCAACGACTTAGTGCAACCCGCCATGCTTGCGATTACCCAAGAGTTTGGTGTGAGTAGTGCATGGGCACCCTCGTCGATGTCATTTTACTTATTGGGAGGTGCTTGTGTCGCTGCAATATTAGGGCCATTGTCAGATCGGTTAGGCCGTAAAAAAGTCCTATTGGGTGGTGTAGCGTTCTTTAGCTTATGCTGTTTAGCGATATTGCTCACACATAATATCGAAAGCTTTTTAACTTTGCGTTTTTTACAAGGTTTTGGCTTGTCGGTTATTTCAGCCGTGGGCTATGCTGCTGTTCAGGAAACTTTTGAAGAGCGAGATGCCATCAAAGTCATGGCGATCATGGCGAATATTTCACTACTAGCGCCACTGATCGGTCCCGTCCTCGGTGCTTTTATGATTGATCATGTGTCATGGCATTGGGGCTTCATAGGAATCGCATTTCTATCTTTTCTGAGTTGGTTTGGTTTAAAAGCCAAGATGCCGACTCAACACATCAGCATCCCCAAGCAACCGGTGGGTTATATCATTGATGACTTTAAACAGGTGTTAAAAAACAAACGCTTTTTGGCACTGACACTGGGTCTACCGATGGTGGCAATGCCACTGATGCTATGGATTGCGCTATCTCCGGTGATATTGGTGGAGCAGCTAGGATTGAGTAGCATGCAATATGGCATGGCACAGTTTCCTGTTTTGGGCGGTCTGATCCTCGGTAATATTGTCCTGATTAAAATCATCGACAAACTGCCATTAGGTCATTCTGTGATGATCGGGCTACCGCTGATGCTACTCGGGACGAGCCTCGTGGTGATTGGGACGATGACTGAAAGTTATTTTCTGACCTTTCTCATTTTCGGCATGAGTTTGGTCAGTTTTGGTGAAGGGATTAGCTTTTCTGTGCTCTATCGTTTTGCCTTAATGTCGTCTGAAATGTCGAAGGGCACAGTGGCTGCGGCAGTGTCTGTAATCATGATGCTGACGTTTTTTGCCGTGATCGAAATTGTTCGCGTGCTGTATGAAAACTTCGGCCTTTGGGCCTATAGTTTGGCAGGCTTTACCCTCATTATCTTGTGGTTCAGCCTACCACGCTTGGTGGTGCGAGATATTATACGACAACGTCAATTGTCGGGTGAATTTTAAATTCGAGTTCATGCCATTATAGAAAAAGCCCAATGCTGTGTAGAACAACATTGGGCTTTTTTATTTGTTGTATCCCGTCTTAATTTGATGTTGCAGGTTGTTCTGCATTTTTTAATTTGCGATCGAAAATGAACGGGCCAAAAGGCAAAATCGATGCAATCAGGCCCATTAGAAATACGCTAAGCGACCATTTTTGCTTTTCACAGACCACAAATAGCACCACCAAGAAGGCAATAAACAAGACGCCATGTCCCATACCGACGTATTTGACCAATATTGGATTATCCATCAGGTACTTCATTGGCATAGCAATGAACAATAATAATAAAAAGGAGATGCCTTCGAGTAGGCCCACAAAGCGTAAGGTCTTGATATTCATGCGAAGTCTAAATTCAAAGTGATTTCAGTCTTGAGTGTACCTGAAAGCACAGCAGGAACGAAGCGTTCCTGTTGAAATAATTGATCTGCATATTGAATCTAAGTAAATGTTTTTAAAGTTAATTCTGAGTCGTCTGCTCGGGTTAATCCTCAAGATCCGCTAAGGCATCCTCAATCGAACCCTGATCAAATTCATAGTTACAGCCGAGTAAAATCATCGGGCTTTTTCCGGTCATTTCAGACAGGCTTAGTTTGTGATTGATCGCATGCAGATCATCCGTTTCAGCTTCCGTACGTAGGATTTTTTCACCACGGAAAAACGGCATATTGGCAAACATCGGATGCTGTTCAATACCATATTTTTGGGCAAGTTTTTTCACATCGGCTTGGCGATAGATCGCGAATACTGCATTTGAAGACAGGCCAATTTCTTGGGTCGGCATGCCAAAAAATTCAACAGCCTGCTTATTTTTATAGATATAAATAAACGGTTGATGTGGGTCATCATGGCGTTTCCAACCCAATTGCCCCAGAGCCTTATCATAGTCGAGCAAAGTATCATGATAAGTGTCGTAATCGGCCTGACATTCCAGAATACGCTTCAAATCTTGTGCTGTCGGTGCTGCAAAAACAGAAGAAGCAGCTAAACATGAGGTCGCCACAATCGTGGTTAATATGAGGCGTTTAAGACCGAAACTAAGCATTTTCATCAAGAGTCCCAAATGATTTTATTTAATTTCCGCCTGAATTAGCTGTGTTCTGAGCTGAATCAGTTCGGCTAATGTTTCTAATAATAAACTGATCTGCTTGAGCACCAGTTGTAGGTGATTAGACCGCATTTCTTCAGTGCTGAGTGTTTGAATTTCGAAAAGTTTTTGCTGAATTTTCTCAGGGTTGAGCGGTTTTTGCTGAATTAAGACCTCGTCTAAGGTGCTTTGACACCATTGCAGCAGTTCAAGGACTTGTTGGTCTTGTACCTGTTCACGGTGGCTCCCCAGAGCAGAAATATAACTGAGCTGACTATGGCTATAGACCAAATAGCGAAAAGCATGTTGAATCAAAGTTTGGTCGGGTTCAGGCTCGGTACTTAAACTTGAAATCATGCTCGATAGTTCAGTCTGAGCATTATGGGCTGAACGACGGGCACGCCGATAATCAATGCTATTGGTTTTCCCATGGAGATATTGCTCAACCACGGCATCAAAATAATGCAGGGTCGCAGCAGAGCTTTTTTGAATGGTCTTGGAAATATTGCGAAAGTCCCAATCTGGCCAGATGACATTGACTGCGAACCATGCAATAAAACAGCCGAGTAGGGTATCAACGATACGCGGTAAAATAACCGCATAACCTGCGCCTTTTAAATTAAAAATCAGCAAGACCATTAAGGTTGCCATGAGGGTCGCCATGGCATATTTTTTGGCACTCAGATAGAAAAAGCATACGCCAAAAATAATTGTCAGTAGCAATTGACCTTCGACACTTGGCACAAAATACAAAATAGGAATGCCAAGTAAGACCCCTAATATGGTTCCCAAAGTCCGCATTTTTAAACGACTTTTGGTCGCAAAATAGCGCATCTGACAGACAAATAAACTGGTCAATAATATCCAGTAGCCATTTTTTGCAAAGGGCAGTAGCGAAATGGCATAGCCCATAGCAAAGACAAAAGCGATGCGAACAGCATGGCGAAATAAGGCAGACTCGGGACTCAAATGCTGTTTCAGTTTGAGCCATAAGTCACGCCAGCCGTGAATATCGTCATCGAGTAAATTGAGGTTATCGATATGCTGCTGATAAGCCTGTTGCTGTGAATGATCTAAATCCTGCACATGCGAAAAACGTTCTTGCACACTGTCCAAATTACTCAAGATCAGCTGTAGGTTTTTTACTTCTATATTTTGCGGATTATTGGTCATCCACTCCTGCAAAGAGGCATGTAAATGTGCCAGTGCTTGCGCTGTAATGGGATCAGGCTGATAGGGCTGTCGGTGCAAAATACAGTAGGCCAACTGTTGGCAAGCCTGCGCTTGTAATCGGATATTTTTTTGAAAACGGAAAATTAAATCGGTACGGCTAAAATTTTGATGAATTTGTTCGTAGTGTAAATAATTCGCACTGGCCTGTTCGTGAATATCTTGTGCCAAGAAATATAAATTCAGCCAGTAGATGGTGTTTTTATTTGCTCTTGAGGCTTTTAAACGGGTGAGTAAAGAAGCTTTGGTCGTGTTTAAACTCGGAATGACATCACTGTTTTTGAGTGATAATTCATATAGTAAGTGTTCCACATTGTTGACATTATCTGGGTCAAATAAGCGTGCTTTTGCATTGAGTACTTCGGCGATTTGTAAAAAACAACGCGAGAGATTGTCCTGTACGGGGAGGGTGGGTTTAATCAGGTAAAAGAGAATCGAGGTCAAGCCATACCATAAGGCCCCTAGAACAAAGCAACTGGGTTGAAAATACCAGGTGTCATATTCGCCCAAGCCGAACATGGTGTAAATCGACAGTAAAATCGTGCCAAAAGAAATCGTGGCATAGCGTTGCCCCAAAGCTCCTAATAAAATAAATCCTGCACTGGACAGTGAAAGATACAATATAAACAGCAGCTTATAGGGAAAGAGAAAATCTAAAATACTACTGACACTAAAGAAGAGTACGCAGACATAGAGCAAATTACGCAGTCGGATGCTGAGTCGGTCATCAAAGTCCGTGAGCGCGGTAGCAATCGCACCTAAGGTGACGGGCACAATAAAACTATGAAAACCGAGAAAATATAATCCGAGCGTGGTGCCACTCAAAACAATACAAATTTGCAGGCAATACATAATGATTGCACTGGATTGAAACTGTTGAAACCAAGAGAGTCGCGTGTTCACAGAGTTATGAAGTATTCGAATGATTTTGTAAATTAGACTGAGCTTTTTTCTGTGAACTGTCAATTTTTATTCAATAGAAAAGCGGACTTAAAGTCCGCTTGTTCAAATCTATATGCAAGGTCGATTATTGAATCACACCACAGGCAATACGGTCACCGCCACCGCCTAGAGGTTTAGGGTCGTCAGAGTAATTATCACCACCGGCATGGACCATGATGGCTAAGCCTTGTACATCCGCCAATTTCAAACGCGGTGCAATTAAATTCACTTTTGCTGTGCCATCGGTTTGAACTTGAAGGATCGGTAAGTCACCCAAGTGACCTGTTAGCGGTGTACCGTGGTGAGGTGCAGCTTTAGGGTTAAAGTGACCACCTGCAGCAAGAGCAGCACCCGCTTTTCCATCTTTTTCAGCTGGGGCACAAGAGCCTTTTTCATGAATATGGAAACCGTGTGGACCCGGAGGAAGCTGGGTTAAATTGGTATGAATAACCAAGCCAGCAGGGCTATCAACCAAGTTAATTTGACCGATGCTTTGACCAATACCTTGAGCAGTCACGGCATTGACCGTCACGGTTTTTGCATTCAGACCTGTTGAAGTCGAGGTACTCGCACAGCCTGTAAACATCAGGGCACTGACCGCAGCAAGCGCACCGAATTTAAATAGTGAAGACATGTTTGGCATCCTGTCTGTTTTTATGGAGTTTCAACCATTGAAACAGATGCGAATACAGGATGACAGATAATTTAAGTATTTGATTGTAATATTTGTTTAATGAATTCAAGCCTGAATTAAGGTTGTTCAGGCTTATCATCTATATTGTCTAAGTTATGTGCCAACGTTGCTTTGGGCATCATGACGGCTTCAATTTGGGTTTCATGCAACCATTCACGCCAAATGGCTAACAATACTGCCAAGATCACTGGCCCGATAAATAAACCAACAAGACCGAAACTGGCGATCCCACCCAAAACACCAAACATGATTAATAAGAATGGAATCTGCGTTGCCCCTGAAATCACTAAAGGACGAATCACGTTATCGGCTGTACTCACCACACAAACACCCCAAGCCATGACGCCAATGGCTTCAATGGTTTGACCTTGTGAAAATAACCACAACGACACAGCGGTATATGAAATTGGTGGGCCAAACGGAATTAGTGCCAACATGAAGGTAATGATGGTTAGTAACATCGGGTTAGGCACATCGGCGACAAAATAGCTCACACCGGCAAGTAAAGCTTGGGCAATGGCGGTAAGACCGATGCCATACACGACGGCACGTGTAGTATCCGAAATAGTGGCAAGATAATGATGAATACGTGGCCCAATGACCATTTCGAGGGCTTTACTGACCTGACTTAAAATGGTTTGACCATCACGATAGAAGAAAAATAAAGACATCACGGCAAAACACAGCTTAAAGATATTTTTACTGACTTCGCCGACCAAAACTTTACCGTAGTTCAAATGCCCCTGAATCCAAATTTGTACCGATTGAATAATACTGTTCGGGTCATTGTTCAGCTCATGCAGGGTACGACTGACTTCTTTACCAATAAACGGCAGTTGGCGAATAAAATCAGGCACATTGACATGACCAGAGAAAACTTGCTTTTGTAATTCAAAATACAAGTTACGGCCTTCATGTTGTAGCAAGAAGATCGCAAAAATCACCGGCAGACCCACCACGAGCACCACCAGTAAGATCATCAGCGCCGCACTTAGATTTGCACGATTGCCACAAAAACGATGCACCGATTGATACAGTGGCCAAGTCATATAAGCAATAATCGCTGCCCAAACAACGGGCACAATAAAGTATTTGAGTACGCTAAAGCTCAAAAAAATCAGGATAAAAAATAATCCGAACAATAAGACTTTTTGTAATGTAGGTGCGAACGTTGGCAATGCGTGCTCTGATTTTTTCATCATGTTGTGTTCAATCTTAACCGAAAAAAAAGCTCCCGAAAACGAGAGCTTGTTAACTTATGGTGAATATCTTTCAGGCTAGATCCTTGCAAGATTGGCCTTTATATCAACAAAATGTGGAATGATGGGTTAAAACCACTCGGCTTCGTCTTCAATAATGGCATTGAGCACAGGTTGCCATTGTTGTTGCATACCGAGGTACAATTTTTGCGTTTTGTCAAAAACCGAAAGACCTTGCATGGCAAGTTGACCATAAGCGGTACGTTCAGAAATCCAAGCAACGGGCTGTTGTTCAACTTTATTGAAAAAATCTTGAATTTCTTTGGAATGAGCAGAATTGGGTTTGACACGATTAGCCAGCAATAGGATTTGGACTTTACCTTTACGAATTCGTTTAATTTCTTGCAAATGCTTTAAAAAACGACGGGTCGAGTCGATGTCGAAGAAAGATGGTTGCAGTGGGGTAATGATGGCATGGGCTTCACTCACCAACTGATCTGCATGTTCACCCGATAACGCACCCGGTGCATCGATAATCAGATATTCAATCCCTTTCGGCACATCACCAATCGACTTTTCATGACGCCAATCTAGGCTCTGAATTGGGGCGGCAGTCTCTGGGCGCTGTTTGAGCCATTGACGTGCAGACTTTTGATTGTCAGCATCTGCCAAGGCCACTTTATAGCCTTTTTGCGCAAGTGCAGAGGCTAAACTGATTGCTGTGATGGTTTTGCCACAACCACCTTTTTGATTGGCAATTAATATCGTTTTCATCGACCTAAATAGATTTTATTCTGCTCATCCCTAGCATATCATTGTTTAATGCGGGGAATATGACAAAGAACCAAAGTCTAAGTTTTTTCTATAGGTTTCGCTGTAATATATTAAAAAGATTAGGAATTTTAAATGTCTGTCTGGATGGCCATGCTCATTGGCGCGTGTATTGGGATTGTACTGACCACCTTAATTTTAAGTGGCAGTCGCAATGGAAGGATTAAGGCAGAATACGAGCAATATATTGCAGAACTAGAATTGGAACATCAGCAGGCCTTGGCCCATGCACAAAAACGCAGTGTAAATACCAGTCGTGCTGTTTTAAAAGGCAAAATGGCCGAACAAATGGCGCCGATCATGCCCGAATTTCAATATTTACCTAGCGATGCAAAGTTTCTCGGTGACCCGATCGATTATGTGGTTTTTGATGGCTATACCGACTTTCGTGATGGTGATGGACTCGCTGAAGACATCGAAGTGGTGCTGATTGATATTAAAAGTGGTGGCGCACGTTTGACCAAAGGGCAACAAGCGATTGCTCAAGCCATTGCCGAAGGGCGAGTGCGTTTTGAAACCATCCGAATTGATTTTGAGCATATTTAAGCTCGCGTGATTCAGGCTCAGAACCGTCGAAAAGTAATAAGGACAGAATATCCACATGGAAAAACTCTTAGCGACTGCAGCCGTTTTTGCGCTCATGCTGTGGATATGGTCTGAATATTTTCGTGCCATTCCACATTTAGAGCAAACTGGTGTGCTGAAAAATTTTCAGGTCACACCGATTCAGGCATTTTCCGGTGAATATTTGCTGTTGGATAAACGCTACTACAGTGCCAGTAGTCGTACATTACATCCGGCCGCACCGACCGTGGTGGGTGGCTTTCAAGACTTGGCGTATGTCAGCAATATTGATTTGCTACTGGGTTCAGGCGCAAATGATTTCCAGTCTTTAAAATATCATCTTGAATGGTCTCAGCAGAACCGCTGTTTTAGTGTGCAAGCGAAAGACGCGCCCTCGACACAAATTGAACAGCTCAAGTCCGAATTGCAAAATGTTAGTGTGATTGCTCAATCCGAAGATGTCGCAAATCGTATTCGGCGTTTAAAATCAGGTGATCGCGTGGAGATTTTGGGTGAATGGGTGGATGTGCATTCCATCAAAACAGGGAAGTCGTATAGCACCTTTAATGTGTTGAATAAAAAGCCCTGTCATATCCTAAAAATTAATGCCATTCGATTAATCAAAGACTAGGTACTTTTAACTAGATTTGATTTTGCTTAAACATGGCCTTGGAAGCTTTAACTCAACTTCCGTGCGCGGGCGAGCAACATGCGCTGTCCAATTTTTGGAATGCCTTCAGCATCAAAATACTGCGTTTCAAAACATTCAAACTGGGCATCTTCAAGCAACTTTTGCATATTACGATCCAGATGACAGCCATCCGCGACTTTCTTTTGAATGGGCGTCAATAAGTGTTGTAACTGCTTAATTTTCCCATTTTCATTGTGTTGTACATGCTCAACCAAATGAAATGTTCCTGTTGGTTTAAGGACACGGTAGATTTCTTCAAGCGCAGTTTCAATATCGGCAATGCTGCATAAGGTCCATGTACTCACGACATGATCTAGACTTTCATCTGCAAAGGGTAATTTTTCAGCACCGGCTAAAATATGCTGTACCTCAAAGGGTGCCGCATGTACACGTTCAGCAGCTAAATGAAAAATATCAGGATTGGGCTCAAGGGCAAAAACCGTATCAACATTTTGATAAAACGCTAAATTCAAACCTGTACCAAAGCCAATTTCGAGTACTTCACCAGACACGGCTAAAAGGAGTTCGCGTCGTTTATTCATCAGGCTCGGTACTTGCATGACTTGATTTAAAAGATGCGGAAAAATGTGTTGTTGATAAAATTTATAAATCATAGCGGGTATTGTTGTTGGCTTTTTTAAAAGTGTAAATCATGTCTTTTTAATTCTAAATCATGTGGTAGGGCGTGGATATGGGCCAATTGACTGAATAACAGCATTTTGTTACCAAGTTCATAAGGTTTATGCAGACTGTGTGCGTAATATAGAGTTACAACTAGTAAAAACGACATTCATCACGCTCAACCTACGGGATTTTAAGCTCATGTTCAGGTTGGGGCATTATGTATAGATGAAGTCGGCTCAATTGCAGAATGAAAATTGAGTAATGTGAAGTATTACAGGGTAAGAGGATAACGCGATGATCAAGCGAATTGCATTAAGTACTGTGCTTGCAGGCTTTTTATTGAATGTCGGTGTCCAAGCGTCTTCAGATTATAATATTGCCAAAGGCTTAGCACCTGTTGCCAAAGGCCAGTCAATTTCTACCTTGAAAGAATTTAAAGGTGATTTCCGAATTTTAGGTTCAAAAACCTATCAAACAGATGAACAAGCAAAATTTTCTCCGATCGATTATGCGGTCAGTTGGGGTTTATTTGCAGAGCCAGAAATAGCTCGTACGATTTCAGTCAATCAATATGACCGTTTCTTAAATTGGAAAATGGATCGCGTTCCTGTACCGCAAAAGCAAGCCATGATGATGGTGTCGAATATGCACATCATTCCTGCAAACCCGCAAATTGCGAAACAAATTACTCAAGTAAAACGTGGTGATCTTGTGCGTTTAAAAGGGGATTTGGTTGAGGTGAAAGACAAAGATTTGGTTTGGACTTCATCTTTGACCCCAACAGATACGGGTGATGGGGCTTGTGAGGTTTTTCGTGTCAGTTCGATTCAGTGGATTGAAAAAGTTAAAGGCTAAACTTCGATTGCATCGAGATCGTATTTGAAATCGGTGTGCATTAGATTCAAGGTAAAATAATTTGATGATGAAAATGACGATAAAGAAAAAGTTTATTTTGAGTCTAATGATGGCGAGTAGTTTGGCGCTTGGTGGATGTACTAGTATGAGTTCAACTGTAGATGGGAAAACCCATGTATTTACTGAACAGCAAAGTTGTCCGACCTTGCTTGAGATGGATCGTGGACAGACTTTAGAAGTGCTGTTAAACGAAAATCCAAGTACTGGTTATGTATGGTCTTTGGCTGAGCAACCGAAACTTTTTAAAGTTGAAGAAGTGTTTCAGTCAGCTCAACAACAAGCTGCTGCAGATGCGACACCAGTGCTAGGCGCAGGCGGTCAAAAAACTTATCGTTTTACTGCAACAACTGCAGGTGAGGAATTACTACATTTGAAGCATGCACGAGCTTGGGAAAAAACCGCGATGGCTGAATGGACTTGTAGAGTTCGAGTGTCTTGATTTGAACCGATGATGAACGATAAAAAAGCCAGTATTTGTACTGGCTTTTTTATGGCAGACGAGCTGATTTAGAACGTCCACCTAAGCTTTATTTCGCGCTGAGTGCTTGACCGTCAAATTGAATACCTTCCCAACCATTTTGCATAAATTGGCGAATGTTTTGGTGGTCAGTTGCGTCTGGTGTTGCCAATACAGCAGCATAATGTTCAGCAAAAAGACTTAAGGTTTCAGCTTGGTTTAGACCATTCAATTGGGCAAAAGAAAATACTTTGGCACTGCCTTGGTTTTCAGTTGCTGCATTGGCTTGTTTGCCATTGGTAAAAGCGGTTGCTGTGTGGTTATAACGCGCTTCAATAAATGCAATCACATCTGAAAATTTCGCAGTCCCTGCTTGAAGTTGATCTAATAATTCCTGAGCCATAATGTCCTCTTTCAATAAAAAATACCGCAAAGTGTTGCAGACTATAGCAAGCTTTGGCCCAAACATTTAACACTATTTGCGTAAATTAAATGCGTGTATATTGAAGGGCGACCTTAGGCAGTCTGTTGCCTAAATTGTAGATACCAATGATGTTGAAGTAGGACAACTATGAACTGGCTTTTGGTCGCATGTGGCGGCGCAATTGGGGCAACACTTCGCTATGCGGCAGGACTGTTATTGGCTAAGCCAACCGTGCTCTTTCCATGGGCAACATGGTGGGTGAATATTTTAGGTTGCTTTTGTGCAGGTGTGTTTTTTGCATTTAGCCAAAAATATCCCGTTCTACAAAATGAAGCACGCTTATTACTTATGGTCGGGATCTTAGGCGGCTTTACCACCTTTTCGAGTTTCGGCTTAGAAACCTTTCAACTGCTTAGACAAGGGCAAAGTGGGTTGGCATTTAGTTATGCCATTTCCAGTGTGGTGATTGGTGTCATCGTATTGGGGCTGGGATATTACTTATTTCAGTCGATTTTAAAAATAGATGTTTAAAACAACGCTTGAAAACCTCAAAATTTCAGACATAAAAAAAGAAGTTCAGGCTGGAGGAGGGGAACCCTGAACTTCTTCAATGCTTTAATTTTAAAAGCAAAAACTTAATCGAAACTGAACTTATTGTGAGCGTTTGAAACGCGCAAAGCGTTTATTAAAGTTCGCAATACGTCCTTCATTATTTACTTGACGTTGTTCACCTGTATAAAAAGGATGTGATGCACTTGAGATATCGAGCGTCACATATGGATAAGTTTTGCCTTCAAACTCTTTGGTTTGATTGGTGCTTAAGGTACTGCCAATCACAAAAAAGGCATTGGCATTGGTGTCATGAAAGAGCACTTCACGGTATTCGGGATGGATGTTGGCACGCATTCTTCTGTTCCTTAAATTTATTGATTAAAGAAATGTTATAACATAACAATTAAAAATGCAAATATTGCCCGAAACTCATCAGGCAATTAGCGCTTTACGCTCCCTTAAGCGCTAGGTGGGACCAACTCATCAAAAAGATCATTGAGATTGTCATTCACTTTCAAATGAATCAAATTCCAATAATGTCCTGAAACAGTCCGGTTCACCATCAAGGTATCCGGTGACGGTTTAAACACATCCCAGTATTTAAGAGATGGCTTAATTAATTCTACCCCGTCATGGTGCGCTGAATTTTCAGCAAAGTCATATTGTGTGGTCAGCGGACGCATCAGTACTTCCAGCCATTGTTCATACAAGTCCGCAGGGAATTTACCGAGTTCATTGAGGGAATGTAGGGCATCGAGTTGCTGTTCCATCAGTGGAATATCGTGCTTGCGTGCAGCATTAATCAATTGCTTAAAGTGCGACACGATTTCAGGAGACAGGGTTTTCACACCGCCGTAGTCATACACGATGACGGAACCATCTTCACGAAAGGCGAAGTTGCCCGGATGTGGGTCACAGTGGAAACGTTTAAGGAAGAAAATTTCACGGCCAATGGCACGGAATAAGCGTCTTCCCAAGGCATTTCGTGTTTCTTGTGACCATGTGCTGGCAGTTTCTATACTGTCGCCAAGCTCTAGACTTAGAGTCAAAATATGACGTGAAGAATAATCTTTATAGACCTGTGGAATGATGATTTTGTCATCAAGCGCACTATGAAACGCACGGGCCACATCTAAGTTTTGCGCTTCGATTTCATAGTTCAGTTCGTTGTCTAAACTGTCCTGAATTTCACGAAATAGCTTGTCTTGTAACTTCCGATTAATTTTCAATACGCCCATCAGACGAAGTGCAAGCCGAACTTGTTTTAAATCACTTTCACAGGCTTCTTCGACACCCGGATATTGCACTTTCACCACCACCTGCTGACCATTAGGTAACACGGCTTTATGCACTTGCCCAATGGATGCAGCGGCAAAAGGTTGTTCTTCAAAACTTTTAAAAATCTGCGCGAGAGGTTTGCCGAGTTCTTGTTCTACTTGAGCCTTAATTTCAGCAAAGGGCATGGCTGGCGCTTGGCGTTGTAATTTACTGATGGCCTTTGCGACTTCAGGTGGAAAAATGTCTTTGTACTGCGAGGCAATTTGTCCGACTTTCATCACCGCACCTTTCATTTCACCCAAAGTGTCTGCAATTTGCAGACCGATGTCCTGAAAAAGTTTACTGCGAGATGCATTTTTCTGTTCTTCATCGGCAGTGATATTGCGGATGGAATTGGAAACGGTTTTAGTAGCAATGCTTGCCGTCATACTGGCAAGTTTCATAAAGCGACGACCCGGTGTGCTAGCCGTTTTTGCCATGTGATGTTCCTCAAGATCATCATTTATTATCTAATACCGATCATAGGCGACAAAACACAAACTGCCTACTTTAAATTGTTAAGACTTTATTTCCATTGATAAAATGATGGGCAAAAATGTAAATACTGAAAATAATTCAGGCAAATTTAAGCCACGCGCTGAATGGTTTAACATATTGTGTCGCTAGAAGAGAACTGAACGATGAAAGTGTATCGCTATTTAACCGGTAAAGATGATGTCAATTTCTGTGCCCGTGTGACCAAAGCTTTAAATGAAGGCTATGAATTGTATGGATCACCAACCATGAGTTTTAATGGGACAGATGTGATCGTCGGGCAGGCGATCGTGAAAGACGTAGAGGACGACGGTCAAGTGCCACAAGGTTTAAAAAATGCCATCGCGGCGCTTAATTAGTTGGTTTTGCTGCTTCGCTCGATTCAGTTTTTTCCAGTTCTAAATGTGGACTGAGATATTTACTGCATTGGTTATGGTGTAAATTTTCATTCAAGGTGATGAGGTTTTGCGTCACGATAAAATCCTGATCATCCGCAGAGGTAAACTTTTGATTGGCCTTGATGAAGTCCTGATAGGTATACGCCATACCAGACTGCTGACAACTTAATTTTAAACGTGCGGTATATGAGTCAGCCTGTTGTTCATGATAAAAGCGAAAGGCTGTCCAAAGTGCTTGATTGATGTAATCAAATTCGGGTTGTGATTGGACTTTAATGGGTGCGTGATATAAAGGAAATTCATGTCGGTTGATCGTTTGTTCAGCTTGTAGTGACATGGAAAAGCCTAAGCTCAGACAGAGACTGATCGAGCGAAATACATGGGACATGTTTATTTTCCTCTTCTTCATGCTTTTTATTTATGGCATTGCTATGCAGGGTGTTAATTTGCATTAATCTTCTGCATAGCGTAGCCGTCTTTTTTAAGTAACTGATGTTACGTAGTAACATCAGAAGCGCCATTTGATTCAAATAAAAGAACGATACGCGGTAACGTCATCCGCAAGTGTTTGAGACAGGACTACTTCTAATCAAAAATGTTTTTGCGTGACTTTGAATAATTACACGCTGGTGAACGAGTTTTGCGGATGACAATGGTTTTGGGTACTTTTGCCGAAACAAAAGTACCTCCAGCCGAAGGCTAATCCCGTTATTCAATCCCTAAGATGTAAGACTCCGTCGAATAAAATTAAAAATCATTTTAAAAATGCAAAATTACTTTTATGTGCGTAACATCAGTTAAGTAACTTTTTAGATGATTTTTTAGGGCTTATCCCGCATGTGCTAAACGTTTATTCATCATAAATAAACGCGTAAGTAGCAGTGTACATGCGACAGTCAGACCTACAATCAGGCCAATCCAAACGCCTGCAGCACCAGTCGTAGTGAAGCGTGCAAGATAGATCCCGACAGGGAAGGCAATGATCCAATACGCGATCATAGTGATCCACATCGGCCCTTTAGTGTCTTGCATGCCGCGTAAGCATCCTGCGGCACTGACTTGCCATGCATCCATTAATTGATAGGCAATTGCGAACAACACCAAGTACACTGCAAGCTGAGTCACATCATAGTCATTGGTATAGAGTGACACAATTTCATTACGTAAAAGCCAAAGCAGCAGCATGGTAATTAGGGCAAATACCGTCCCTGTCAACATACCGACTTTCTGGACTTTTCTCATCGCTAGCCAGTTCTTCTCCCCATAATAGGTACCGACCCGAATGGTCAGCGCAATCGCTAGTGACATGGGAATCATAAACAATTGCGAGGTAATCGAAATGGCGACTTGATGCGCTGCAATGGTGACTTCGCCTAAAGGACTCAACACAATAGCGGCTGTACTAAAAATACTGACTTCAAAGAAAATGGCTAAGCCAATAGGAAAGCCGAGTTTTAAAATACGTTTGATCCATTCACTGTTCATTTTTTCAAAAGCAGCGAAAGGTTGGGTTTTTTGATAGGCCGATCCTTTGAAAACGTACATCGCCAAAGCAAAGAACATTAACCATTGCAAAATCGCGGTGGCAAAACCACATCCTGCTGAACCCAGTTCAGGGACTGGGCCTAAACCATACATAAAAATAAAGTTCAGTGGAATTAACACCAATAAGGCCAGCAGACTCAGCACAGTGACTGGACGTGGATGCCCCAATGCTTCTGAGTAACCACGTAAAGCTGCGTACATGGTGACAGCAGGCATACCTAAACTAATGGCGTGTAAGAATAAGCTCGCCTTCGGAAGTAATACTTCAGGGACACCCAATAACGGTAAAAGCAGCGGCATAGCTTGTAAGACTAATGCGGCAATGATCCCTAAAAATAATGCGACCCACACAGACTGACGGGCGATGGTGGCAATTTTTTCAGGCGTGCGAGCACCATTGGCTTCTGCCACTAATGGGGTGGTTGCAATCATAATGCCGCTGAACAGCAGCATGACCGGTATCCATAAACCGACCCCGACCGCAATGGCTGCAAGGTCATTGGCGGACATGTGTCCAGCCATGATGGTATCAATGAGACCAAATCCCGCTTGCGCAAACTGCGTGATCAATATCGGGATCATTAAATGAAACAGTTGTTTTAATTCATACTTGCTGCTTGTTACAGCCGTGACAGTAGACACAGAATGTACTCATTTCTTGTGAGGTGCTTAGGAATGAGGTCTTAGCGTTGGAAAGTGAGAAGCACACCAATAAAAATCACCACGCCACCCAATAAGCGTTGCCAGTTAATCGGGGTTTTTTCAGTGCCGAGCAAGCCAAAATGGTCAAATACCATCGACATTAAGATCTGTCCAAAAATAATCAGACCGGAGAGGGATAAAAAACCCAGTTTCGGTGCGGTATAAATACTGATACTGATGGCATAAACACCCAAACATCCCCCCAGCCATAAATACCAAGGGATTTGAGCAAAACTTGCAAAGTCCGGTTTTTCGGCCGATTGAAAAAACACCATAAAGGCGAGGACTATTGTACCAACCAAAAAAGAAAAAAGGGCAGCTTGCAGCGGTGAATATAAATATTCACGCAATTGGCTGTTGATCGCTGTTTGAATGGTCATAGCGATACCAACACCCATCGCGAGCGGCAGTAAGTACAATAAATGGCTGCTTATTTTCATCTTCTAATCATCTAATTCTTCTTTAATTTTATTAGTCTACTGTATTGTGGATGAGTTTTCATAAGCGCTCTGATGCAGTCATGTTAAAATGCGCTTACTTCTTTTGTTCCTTTTGAGCATTTTCCTTGGCTGAATTAAATCCTGCAGTTGTTCCGTTATCTTTATACATTCACATGCCGTGGTGTGTGCGCAAATGTCCATACTGTGACTTTAATTCGCATGCGGTGCCGAATGGTGAATTGTCTTTGGACTTAGAACAAGAATATTTACAGGCGTTGGTTGAAGACTTTAAAACCCAAGTCGATTTTGCTCAGGGTCGCCTGATCCATAGTGTATTTATTGGTGGTGGGACACCATCTTTGATTTCTGCCCAAGGCTATCAATGGTTATTTGCTCAGCTCAAAGCGTTGCTACCGTTTGAAGCAGGTTGTGAAATCACCTTGGAAGCCAATCCCGGTACGGTTGAGCACGATCCTTTTTCCGGTTATTTAGATGCAGGGATCAATCGTCTATCTATCGGTGTGCAAAGTTTTAATACCGACCAGCTGAAAAAGCTGGGGAGGATTCATTCGAATGATGATGCGATTTCTGCCATTCAGCATGCAAAAGAGGTGGGTTTTGAACGAGTAAATGTCGACTTGATGCATGGCCTGCCTGAACAAACCATTGAGCAAGCGCTTTTGGATTTAAAACTTGCTGTGGAAAATGGGGCAACCCATGTGTCGTGGTATCAATTGACCATTGAACCCAATACAGTTTTTTTCCGCACAAAACCAATTTTACCTGTCGATGATGTGCTTGAAGATATTCAAGAACAGGGCGAAGCCTATTTAACAGCGCAAGGCTTTATCAATTATGAAGTATCGGCATGGCGTAAAGAAAAGCCGTCGGCACATAATTTAAATTATTGGCAGTTTGGCGATTATTTGGCGATTGGCGCAGGCGCACATGGTAAAGTGACCATGCCAGACGGGGTGTATCGTTTCCAAAAAACCCGATTGCCGAAAGACTATTTAGCCAAAGTACCTGCTGAACATCTTCAGTTTAAGCGCATCGAAGCAGCCGATATGCCTTTTGAATTTATGATGAATGCACTTCGTTTAAATCATGGGGTGGAAGCCAAGCTATATAGTGAGCGTACAGGGGAAAGTTTAGAGCCAATTGCCGAGTTATTGAACTCATTACGTGAACGTAAATTGATGGTCAGTGATCCAACACTTTTGTCTTGTACCGAGCAGGGACATATCTTTTTAAATTCAGTATTGGAAGAATTCCTGTAATGAAAGCTATGTCAAACTTGTTTTAAAATTTGAGCGACAAGTAATTTTTCATATTTCGAATGTAATTTGCAGAATGTGTATGAAATTATTCAGTTGATAATTGAATTTACATGGCATAAAGGAACTTCAGAAAATGAAATATATTTTAACTACGACGTTATTAACTATAGCTTTGGTGGGTTGCACCGATAAAAAAGCACCATCAGAACAAAATGTTGCAACAGAGGCAACGACCGCAACTGCACAAACAAACGATGTTGCAGTATCTCAAGATGAGCAAGTGATTCACTTTACAGGGCCACAAGATCTTAGCCTTGAGTTAAAAACCAAAGATAATTTTGAAACCGCACAATTGACTGATAATTCTGATCGTGTGTATGAATTGAAACGAGGAGTTTCAGGAAGTGGTGTACGACTTGCCAACGACCAAGGTGTTTCAATTCACTTTAAGAACTTTAATGGTGTGAATGAAGGCACTGTTGAGTTGGTAAAAGATAAACCCATAGAGATTAAAGAATTTATTGCTGATAAAGCAAAGTAAATATTAAAAAAGACCGCATGAGCGGTCTTTTTTTAATTTAGCTTAACGATGTTTCGGTGGCATTGGCGGTAATTTATGCTGCGAAACAGGTTTGTGTTGATTGCCTTTAAAAGCTACTGCCTTATGATTTTGTTTGGCAAATTTTGCATGAGCTTGTTGATGCTCTTTTTTCACCATTTGCTGCCCAGCAGGTTTGTGATGTGTTGCTTTAGGCGGTACAGGTTTTTTATCGAAGTGTGCAGCAGGTAGCGGATTTTTATGATCGAATGCAGGCGCTGCCATTGCAGACATTGTCGCAGTTGTTGCAATCAGACCAATCATCAATGAAGACATCAATTTTTTCATGGTTACGCTCTCTATGAATCAATGAAGTCATCATAGGGGGAGGCTATGGAGAAGATATGAAGTTGTATGAGATACAAATGTAAAGCTAAAATTATGGAGTTAAATTTACTTTAAGTATTTAATATTTATTAAATAAAATTATGTTTTAGCGATAAGGTGTTCTATTTTTGTTGAAAAATACAACAATATTTCTCCATATAAAGTTCATCTTTATACATTGTTATTACCTCATGAAGAAATTAAGAATACTACTCGTAATTCCTATAGATCAAAATTAAAAGAGAAGACAAAAAAGACCGCCGAAGCGGTCTTTTTATAGAGTCATTTAACTCGGTTTAAAGCTTAGTAGTCAAAGCTAAAGTGTTCAGGAGCCAAAGAAGTCATGGTCTTCGATGGGTTAACCATTGCTTCAGCGTGACCTTGTGAGCGTGGTAATAGACGTTCAAAGTAGAAGTCAGCCACTTTGATTTTTGCTTTATAGAACTCAGGAACTTCTGCACCATTGCCTTCTGCTAATTTTTCAGAAGCTACGGCAGCTTGTTGTGCCCAGAAATAAGCCATCATCACGTAGCCAGAGAACATTAAGAAATCGACAGAAGCAGAAGATACGATGTCACGGTCTTTACGTGCTGCAAGCATGATACGAACCGTTAATGCATTCCACTGTGCGCAAAGCTTCGTTAAGTCCCACGCAAAACGACGCATGTATTTGTTACGTGCATGTTGACCACAGAACTTCAAGATTTCAGCTGTGTAGTCACGAATCACTTTACCTTTAGAGGTCAGCAGAACTTTACGACCAATCAAGTCTAGTGCTTGAACACCGGTTGTGCCTTCGTAGAGAGTAGAGATACGTGAGTCACGAACAATTTGTTCCATGCCCCATTCTTTAATATAACCATGACCTCCGTATACTTGCATACCATGGTTTGCAGCTTCATAACCCATTTCGGTTAAGAAACCTTTGAGAATCGGGGTGTAGAAGCCTAAGTGGTCATCATGTGCTTCAAACGCTGCTGTATCACCGCGGGTTAAAGCATCAGTCATTTTGTCCGCAATTTGAGCTGCATAGTAAATCATTGAACGGCCGCCTTCAGCGATCGCTTTTTGAGTTAAAAGCATACGACGTACGTCTGCATGGTGAATAATCGCATCGGCTACTTTTTCAGGATCTTTTTTACCTGAAAGTGCGCGCATAGACATACGTTCTTTGGCATATGGAAGAGCGCCTTGGAATGCCAATTCAGCATGTGCAATGCCTTGGATCGCTGTACCAATACGTGCAGTGTTCATGAAGGTGAACATTGCGTGTAGGCCTTTGTGTTTTTCACCGATCAAGTAACCAATCGCATTGTCAAAGTTCAACACAGCTGTTGCTGAAGCACGGATCCCCATTTTGTGTTCAATCGAACCACAAGTCACAGGGTTGCGTTCGCCCACTGAACCGTCTGCATTCACAAGGAATTTTGGAACGATGAACAATGAAATGCCTTTGGTGCCCGCAGGTGCATCTGGAAGACGAGCAAGTACGATATGCACGATGTTATCTGTTAAATCATGCTCACCCGCAGAGATGAAGATTTTTGTACCAGAAATTGCATAGCTACCGTCAGCTTGAGGTTCCGCTTTGGTTTTTACCTGACCTAAGTCGGTACCGCATTGAGGTTCAGTTAAGCACATGGTGCCTGACCAAGTTCCAGCAACAAGGTTCGGTAAATATTGGTTTTTCTGTTCTTCTGAACCAAATTGTAGAATGGTGTTGATACAACCTACGCTGAGACCCGGATACATTTGGAATGACCAGTTTGCTGTACCCATCATTTCAGATTTGATGAGATTCAACGACTGTGGCAAGTTTTGACCGCCAAATTCTTCAGGGAAAGACAGACCTTGCCAGCCACCCTGTACAAATTGGTCATAGGCTTCTTTAAACCCTTTTGGTGTTTTCACATCACCATTTTCAAAATGACAGCCTTCTTCATCACCCGTTTGGTTCAAAGGCGAAAGGATGTTTTCACAAAAATCCGCTGCACCTTCTAAAATCATGTCGACAGTGTCTGCATCAGCAGCTTCACCATTAGACAAAGTTTTGTAATGTGCTGGGTAATCGAGCACTTCATTCATTAAGAAACGAATATCGTGTAAAGGCGCTTTATATGCAGGCATAGTCTTAATCCTAATATCTAAATTTTTTTGGATTATCTGTATTGATGATTTGATTATTCATAATTTCATCCAAAAAACATTGATGAATACGCCCTTAAAAAATGTCAGAAAGGCGAATTGTAATATTTAACCAACATGTGAAAAGTAAACTTCTGATAGACTGGGTGTTGATCTTTTGATCATTTTTTTCTTTTAATAAATCATAAAGAACTTAGGTCTTTCGTACAATTATGCGATTAAAATATATAACACTTTGTTTACTGGGTTTGAGTATTACTGGGTGTGCTCAACATGTCATAAAAACCAATTCAACAGAGCAGTCTCTCGGGCAACAAGCCACTCAAGGCTTAAACGCAATGTTTGAAAATGCCAGTTATGACATGAAAGGGCAATTTTCAATTCAGACAGATCTTCAGTTCGATGAAAAAAAGCCTGAAACCAAGTCAAAGCCTGCAACTATTACACAGCCAGAGCTGGATCCTAAACTTAAAAAACAACTGGATCAGTTGATTAAAACCCAAAATATTCCATTTAGCCAAAAAGAAAAGAAACAGCTCTATCAAGCGATTGCCAATGAATCGATCCCACCATCAGCGCGCTATAGCGATGAAGATGATGGCGTTTCTCCGCAATCCAAAATTGCACAATCACTACTGAATGTGTTGAATGATTTACAGTTTAGCTATAGCGGTTCAGTACATTTTAGAGAAAAACTTGCTGCCTTAACCTTACAACTGAGTTATCAAAAACCGACTTTGCAGGTGAATGCACAGTTGCCGATGATCATTGATTTTAATCAACATAAATTTTATACCAACTACTTTGCGTTCATGCCGTTTATGGTAAATCGTGAAAGCCAAAGCAGCTTGGCTTATGTGGATTTTTCAAAACATAAAGAGACGATTGCCCAGTACGATTTGAAAAAATTTGCTGACTATTTAAAACAAATGAATGCTTTGCCCTATGTCTTGGCAGAGCCGAATCAAGTGCAAAATATTGCTTTAACACGTGATGAAAAAAATGCAGGGCTGACTAAAAAAATCCGCTATGTGGGTGATCTCGATGCGCTATACACCCAGCTTGAACTTTTTGATTTTGTGAACGCCAACTATTACACCACGCAAATCAAAGGTCAGCGCAATAGTGACGCTGAGCAAGATGAATCTGTGGACGCTGCTGTGCATCTCAGTGCTTCCGAAGAGGCGATGGCTGCGGCTGAAGCGGCGGGAGGGACTGCAGTAGCGGCAGCAGCTGAGGATGAAGACTATGATGCGGCTTATGCATCTGTAGAACGTGTGAATGAGCTGCTCAATGCGAAAATGCATGGCCTGATGTATCACCAACATGAAACGGAAGACGAACAAACGTCTTCTGCCGCTGAATCTGCTGAATACGCGATCGATACTGCAAGTGCATATGCGGAGGCGACCGCGGGTGATGACGAAGAAACCTATAGTTCGGATACTGAAGTAACCGAAGCTTATGCGGCTTCAGAAGAAGATGATGAAACAGCGAATTTATCTGAGGAAGTCTGTCAGGCCTTGATGAACACCAAACAGGTGCCGATTGGTAAAGTCACACTGTGTCAGGATTATCAAGATGTTCGAGTGATACCGCTGCAAGCAGATTCTGTACCATCGGCCTCTGCTGCGGACGCATCCAATACAGATTCTGAGATTGCGGACGCTGTTGAGCAGTTAAAGCCGGTATTCCAGCAATATCAAAGTGAACAACTTATCGATGTAAAACAATTTCAGCAATTATGGCAAAAGCATCAAGCTGAAATTGCGCAGGTGCTGAATGCACAGGATAAATCATCTTCGAATGTTGTGATGGATGTAGGCTTAGATCACAAAGGCCGCGTCCAAGTAATGGACTATCAATTGGCCTTTAATGAGCCACGTTTAGGTCAATTAAAGCTGAAAAGTAGCAACCAAATCTTGAATTATGGCAATGCGACTAAAATTGATCGTCAAGCCATGAAACAGGCAAAATCCATTGAGGAAGTCAGTAAAGATTCACTCTTTGAAAATATGTTGAAAGGCCTGCTTGCGCCAATCACGGGAAATGATCCTCTGCTTGCTGAAGCAGAAACTGCATCGGTTGATGATGTCCGTGCTGCAAATGAAGAAATCGAACTTCCTGAATATCTCAGTACTGTGGCATTGCAAAGTTATAAGCGCCATCAATCTGAAGTGAAAGCCTATCAAGCGGCATTTGTCGTGGCATTTGCTAACTATCGCGCTCAGTATGTGCGTTATTACTCAGTCAATGATTTGAATGAAATTGCGGAAGTCTATGCATATCGATTTGTTGATGGGTTAAAAGAACCAACAGGCAATGCGCTGAAACGTTTAAATCAATTACGTGATAAGCATGCTTTACATCGCTATCAAGACTTTGATGACTTAGGTTCTTCGGTCAATCATTATGTACAGTCGGGGATTGGTGAGTACAAAGCTCAGGTTGAGTGGAAACAATTGCAAAAAACCTATAAGACTGATCAGGCGATTTTTGCACATTTATATCAACAAAACTTTTTAGCCAGTTATGAACTGGAAGGAACTGAAAAAGCACATTTGGTGAAAGCATCAAAAATCTATGCGCAAGCCTTTGCTGATGATATCAAAGGAAAATTATCAGAAGCGTCATTGCAAGGCCTAGCAGCAGAACACGAAGAGTTGTTCAGCCAATCGGCTTATTATGAGACCTATAAGGCGATACAAAAACACAAGAACTAAGTTGGATCAAAAAAAGAACCTCAATTGAGGTTCTTTTTTTAGGTGTTTAGACTGCTCAGAAAGTGAATTGAGCAAATCATTTTGAATTATAGAAAGTCTTTTAGATCAGGTTTGACGCCATTCCAAATGGAAAAAGATTCGATCGCTTGACCAACCAACATGCCAAAACCTTCTGAGGTTGGAACATGGCGTGCTTTGGCTTGATCCAAAAATGTCGATGGTTTGCCATAGGCCATTTCATAGGCGTGGGTGAATTGTAAAGCTTCAGGCAAAATTAGAGCATCACCCGTTAAGCTGGCCGATGTGGCATTAATCACCAGATCAAATTGACCTGCTAAGTCGGCGAGGGCAATGGCTGCAAGTTCGGCATTGGGGACAGCAGTTTTTAAGTCAGCAACCAATTGTTCAGCACGCGCTAAAGTCCGGTTGGCAATCACGATTTTTTTGGCCCCAGCTTGTACCAGTGGGTAAATCACGCCACGTGTCGCACCGCCTGCACCAATGATCAATATATCGCTCTGTTCTAAATTCCAATCTAAGGCACGGATGGCATCAACTAGGCCTTGTCCATCGGTATTATCGCCATGGAGTGTGCCATCTTGCATCCATAATGTATTGACCGCACCTGCAATTTTGGCACGTTCAGTAAGGACGGCACATTGTGCATAGGCTTGTTCTTTAAACGGAACAGTGACATTCATACCGATACCACCTTCGGCAAAGAAGGATTCGACGCTGTGCTGAAAACCATCGAGTGGCGCAAGTCGTTTGCTGTACTGAATGTCGAGGCCTGTTTTTTCAGCGAAGGCATGATGAAGTTCAGGTGAGCGTGATTGTTCAATCGGGTTGCCAATCACGGCAAATTGTTTGCTCATTGCACAGCGTCCATGTAGATGTGAAAGAGCAGACAATATACGCCAAAACCGAGGATGGCTAAAGTTCGGGCAGTCTTAAAATCGTGAAATAAAGGCGGAAAATTAAGGATTACAAATATCTAGGACGCTTTGAATCAAGATGCTCGCTGCACTGATGACTAAACCAATCAAGGCAACCACCATGAAGCCAATAGCCAAATTATCATTCAAAGACGTTTCGGAAAAAATATTGGTACTGATAGCGCTAATCAGCACAACAGCAAAGCTCCAAAACACCAATGCAGTAAGACTGACTGCTTTTTTATTGAGTGTTTGATGTGTCATGTGCGTTGTACTCCGTACAAGAAAATTACAGCCATAAGTTTATTGACACATTGTGCAATGACATAGCTTAAAGCTGTTTAAAAGATGTGTCATTGTTGAGCAATCTGATTACAAAGTAAATGCTTAAAAAATTTATTTATGCATCAAGATATTACATACAAATGAATACTCTAATCATCAGGCAATAAAAAGCCCCTGACGGACAGGGGGTGAATACATGTTTATCAGTTTATTTCAGCGTATTAAGCCAATCTTGCGGTTTTAAATAAAAGTCGGTGAGCTTTTTCTCGGCAGAATGTTCTTCCCATTCAGGACGATACGACCAGCCCGCCAAAGGTGGCATACTCACTAAAATCGACTCAATACGTCCACCAGTTTGCAAGCCAAATAAGGTGCCGCGGTCATAGACAAGGTTATATTCAACGTAACGACCACGACGGTAAAGTTGGAAGTCTCGTTGTGCTTCGGTATAGGCTTTGTCTTGGTTTCTTTGGAAGATCGGTAAAATCGCCTCTAAATAACCATTACCCACGGCCTGCATATATTTGAAACAGGTTTCAAAGTCCCATTGGTTGAGGTCGTCAAAGAATAAACCACCCACACCACGTTGTTCATCACGGTGTTTTAGATAGAAATAGTCATCACACCATTTTTTATGTTCATCATAGAGCGTATCGCTAAATGGGGCACAGAGATCATGGGCAGTTTGATGCCAAGACAAGACATCTTCATCATTTGGATAAAATGGAGTGAGGTCAAAACCACCGCCAAACCACCAAATCGGATCTTGGCCTTCTTTTTCGGCAACAAATAAACGCACATTGGCATGTGAGGTTGGGACGTTGGGGTTTTTCGGGTGAATTACCAATGACACGCCCATGGCTTGCGCTTTTGCACCTGCAATAGCGGGATGGCGTTCAGTCGCTGAGGCAGGTAATTTTGAAATGTTGATGTGCGAGAACATCACACCACCTTTTTCAATCACCGTCCCATTTTGTAGAACACGTGAGCGACCACCACCACCTTCAGGGCGCTCCCAGTCATCGATCGCAAATTCGGCACTTCCGCCACCAGCACGTTCTTGCTGTTCCAATGCGGCACAAATCCGTGCCTGTAAATCGCGAAGGAATTCATCTACACGTTGAATATCGGCTGAAGTTGGATTCTGCATGGTGACCTTTATTAAAATAATTTAAAGATAAGTGTCATCAAAGCATAAATTACGTGAAAACTTAAGGCATTTTTCCCGATACTCAGCATCGGATCTTTGCTTTAAATCTAGATATCTAGTGATTAAACCAAAAGATCATGCAAAGATAGCAGCAATTGCTCCGGCTGAAATTGAGCCTATTCCGACAAATTTGCTAGGTTGAATTCACATCTGAAGCTCAGCACAATAATCATAAGGTAAATTTAAATTGAATCTCATTGATTGAAATGGTGCATCGATGTCTCAGCAGGCGAGTTCTTTAATTCAAAAATACAATGTACCAGGTCCACGCTATACCAGTTATCCAACCGTGCCGTATTGGGAGGAAGCTGAATTTTCATTGCAACAGTGGAAACAGGGATTGAAGCGTTCATTTGATGAGACTAATCACAGCGAAGGCATCAGTCTGTACATCCATCTACCCTTTTGTGAAAGCTTATGTACGTTTTGTGGTTGCCATAAAAAAGTTACGAAAAAACATGAGATGGAGCTGCCTTATATTCAGGCGGTGCTGAAAGAATGGGACTTATATTGTCAGCTCTTGGTCGATCGACCGAAGATTAAAGAAATTCATTTGGGCGGGGGAACGCCTACTTTCTTTTCTCCTGAGCATCTCACCCAGTTGATTCAAGGCATTCTAGCGCATGCTGATATTGCCGATACACATGAATTTAGCTTTGAAGGGCATCCGAACAATACCACACGTGAGCATTTACAAGCCTTGTACGATGTTGGGTTTCGACGTGTGAGCTATGGGGTACAGGATTATAATGAGAAGGTGCAAAAAGCCATCCACCGTATTCAACCCTTTGCAAATGTTGAGCAGGTGACACAGTGGGCACGTGATATTGGCTATACCTCTATTTCACATGATTTGGTTTTTGGTCTGCCATTTCAGGATTTAAACGATGTGTTGCATACCATTGAACAGACCACTCGTTTGATGCCAGATCGTCTAGCCTTTTATAGCTATGCGCATGTGCCGTGGATTAAGGGCAATGGGCAACGTGGTTTTAAAGATGCCGATGTGCCGAAAGATGATTTAAAGCGCCAATGCTATGAAGAAGGTAAAAAACAGCTACTGGCGCAGGGCTATCATGAAATTGGGATGGATCATTTTGCATTAACCCAAGATCCGATGTATCAAGCTTTTCAGCAGGGCAGTTTGCACCGTAATTTTATGGGCTATACCGCATCGAAAACCCAAGTAATGATTGGTCTAGGCTTATCTTCGATCAGTGACAGTTGGTATAGCTTTGCGCAAAATGAAAAGAAAATTGAAGACTATTATGCACGTTTAGAAGCGAATGAAATTCCAGTTTATCGGGGGCATGTGCTGACAGATGAAGACTTAATCATCCGTAAACATATTCTTAATTTGATGTGTAGTTTCCAAACTTCTTGGGCAGGTCCAGAAATGCAATTTACTGAGCTTGATGACGTATTAGCGCAATTGGCTGAAATGCAAGAAGATGGCTTGCTCGAGATTTTTGATCAGCACATTCAGGTGCGTGACGCAGGCAAGCCTTTTGTTCGCAATATCTGCATGGCTTTTGATTTACGATTAAAACGTCGTGTTCCTGAAAATCGTATTTTTTCGATGACGATTTGAATTTTCCCTAACCCCTCTTTAATAAAGAGGGGGAAGCCTCCCTTTTGTAAAGGGAGGTTTGGAGGGATTAATTTATGGAGAATTTAAAGGATTTTTAAAAATCGTCCTTTTGATACATATGCGACATACGATCATGTTTGGTTTTTAAATATTGTTCGTTAAAGGGATTTAAACCCACAGTCAGCGGAACGCGATCAACGACATTCACGCCTTGCTCTTGTAGCGCTTCAATTTTTAACGGGTTATTGGTAATGAGACGCACCGCAGTAATGTTGAGATGATTCAACATGATAGGACACATATCATAACGACGTGCATCGGCAGGAAGATCCAATAATAAATTGGCATCCACGGTGTCATGACCTTGGTCTTGTAGGGCATAGGCACGGATTTTATTGGTTAAACCAATACCGCGACCTTCTTGGCGTAAATATAAAATCACCCCTTGACCCGCTTCATTAATTAATTTTTGGGTGGCTTGAAGTTGTGGGCCGCAGTCACATTTGAGTGAAGCAAAGGCATCACCGGTCAGGCATTCGGAGTGGATACGTACTAAAACAGGTTCAGTAGGAGCTTGTTCTAGTCCTTTAGAGAGTGCGACATGTTCTTCACCGGTTTCAGGATCCTGAAAAACCGTAATATTGAATTCACCAAAAGCGGTCGGTAATCTTGACGTTGCGACAAATTCTATAGGCACTGCTTAACCCGTTTATTCGATTATAAATTGGCTAAAGTATAGCGTAATGCTTGGACATTGGTAGAATTGCAACGACGAATTTATGCAGAACATTTTCTTTTTTGTATAAAGCGAACGATAATAGTTGATAAATAGGAAGATTATTCAGGATAATCTGACTCATTCAAAATCTCCCCAACGAGATCATTGCTAAAAATTACATCGCTACAAGTTTGGCTGATTGTAAGGTGATACAATTCGACGATATGATCGAGTTACCCATTTAGACCGAGCTTAGGAATTTGCCAGGCTTTAGAAGGCTTTGCCACATTATGCTGTATAAAGAAATACCATCTCAACGCCCTGTAACACCGTTGCTGGATACGATTAACCATCCTCAACAACTTCGTTTACTCGAGCGCAGCCAATTAGAGCAAGTGGCGGATGAGTTACGTCAATTTATTTTGTATGCGGCCGGACAAAGTGGTGGGCATTTTGGTGCCAATCTTGGGGTGATCGAATTAACCGTGGCATTACATTACTGTTTTGAAACGCCACGTGATCGTCTGATTTGGGATGTGGGTCATCAAGCCTATCCGCATAAAGCCTTAACCGGTCGTCGTGAACAATTAGTGACGATTCGTGCCAAAGATGGTTTAGCTGCTTTTCCTGCCCGTGAAGAATCTGAATTTGATACCTTTGGCGTAGGCCATTCATCAACAGCGATTTCTGCTGGTCTTGGGATGTCATTGGCACGTCGTTTCAAGCAAGATCCCTGTCATGTGGTTGCAATCGTGGGTGATGGCGCGATGACAGCGGGCATGGCTTTTGAAGCCATGAACGATGCGGTGGCACACAATGCTGACCTCATGGTGGTATTGAACGACAATGATATGTCGATCTCATGCAGTACCGGTGGTTTTGCCAAACATTTGGCTGCGATTTGGGAAAGTGGTCAATCGGTTAATATTTCTGAAAATGGCGAAGCCTATATTCAACCGCATCCTGAATGGGCGTATAACTCACGCCTACATTGTGCTGCGACCGATGCTGCAGATAACTTATTTAAAGCCATTGGCTTTGACTACTTTGGTCCTTTTGATGGGCACGATGTTGAACAATTGACACATGTGTTTGAAGCCTTAAAAAAACGCAGAGGCCCACGTTTAGTGCATGTCTATACCAAAAAAGGTAAAGGCTTTGCACCTGCCGAAGCAGATCAAATCAAATACCATGCCATCAGTAAAGTGAATGCACCTGCTGCAGTGGCAACTGCACCGAAATATTCAGATGTTTTTGGTCAGTGGTTATGTGATGAAGCTGCACAGGATGATCGTTTATTGGCGATTACCCCAGCGATGTGTGAAGGTTCAGGCATGGTGCAATTTGCCAAGCAGTTTCCTGAGCGTTTCTTTGATGTTGCCATTGCAGAACAACATGCGGTGACTTTGGCTGCGGGGATGGCCTGTGAAGGGGTAAAACCGGTTGTTGCAATCTATTCAACCTTCTTACAACGTGGTTATGATCAACTGATTCATGACGTCGCTTTGCAAAATCTTGATGTGACATTTGGTATCGACCGTGCAGGTTTGGTTGGTGAAGATGGCCCAACGCATGCCGGTGCATATGATTATGCCTTTATGCGTACCGTGCCAAACATGGTGATCATGGCGCCGAAAGACGAAAATGAATGTCGTCAAATGTTGCATACGGCTTATTTGTATAAAGGCCCAGCGGCGGTACGTTACCCACGTGGTAATGGACTGGGTGTTGAGATTCAGCAAGAGATGACCGAGCTTGAAATTGGCCGTGGTGAAATTCTTGCAAACTTCAATGATCAGCAAGATGACACCATTTCTATTCTGGCTTTCGGTAGTCGTGTTCAAGCGGCACTAGAGGCAGGACAGGCTTTAGCGACAAAGCTAGATGTGGCTGTACGTGTGATTAATATGCGCTTCGTGAAGCCATTAGATACACAGTTGATCGATCAAATCGCAGCAAGTACGCAACTATTTGTGACAGTTGAAGAGCATGCAGTCATGGCGGGTGCGGGCAGTGCAGTAAATGAATATTTAGCCCAAGCAGGCGTGGTTAAGCCTGTGCTGAATTTAGGTTTGGCTGACGAGTTCATGCATCAAGCAACACATGCTCAAATGTTGCATCAGGCTGGACTGGATGCTGAAGGCATTGGCGCTTCAGTGACACAGAGCTGGCTAAAACATAAGCAAACAGTGGTTTGTTGAATTTCTAATTTTTAGAAACATTTTTTCCCTAAAAGCCCTTATATTTGATAAGATATAAGGGCTTTTATGCATTATTCTTTATCAGTATCTTCAAATTTGTAGTGGGTGTTCAATGGAACCTATGGTGGTTATGGCTGCGCGTGCGGCTCAATTAGTTGGTCAAGAGCTTTTAAAAGCGCATCAAAATCGTCATAAACTCGATCTACAAGTCGAAGAAAAAGGAATTGATGGTCCAGTAACGCGTGTAGACCGTTATTTGGAACAATTGACTATCGATACCCTACGTAAAAGCTATAAAAATCACAGTTTCCTAGGCGAAGAGTTTGGTCTTCAAGAAGGCAAAGGTCACGACGCTGATTGGTGTTGGATCATCGACCCACTTGATGGCACATTAAACTTCGTTAATGGTGTTCCACATTTCTGTATCTCTATTGCAGTTCAACATAAAGGTGTAACTCAACACGGTGTTATTTATGACCCTGTGAAAGATGAGTTGTTCTCTGCAAGCCGTGGTCGCGGTGCGATGATGAACCAACGCCGTATTCGTGTAAATGTAAAAGACAGCTTAGAAAACACTTTCCTTTCAGTGGGTCATGCGTATCGTAAAATTCGTAATGGCGAAGTGGTTTCTTATGCGAAAAACCATTTCAACTCATTGTTAAATGTGACTGAAGCCGGTGCTCAATACCGTCGTTCAGGTTCTGCTGCTCTTGATCTAGCATATGTTGCTGCCGGTCGTTTCGATGGTTATTTCGAACTTGGTTTGAAACCTTGGGACATCGCTGCGGGTGAACTTATTGTGAAAGAAGCGGGTGGTACTGTGGTTGATGCTCGTGGTGGTAACGACTCAATGGACAATGGTCAAGTACTTGCATGTTCTATGAAAATGCTTAAACCGCTTATGCAAGCTGTTGTTCCAGCTTGGGGTGAAGCTGCTAAATAATAGAACGCTTAGTTCGAGTTTATTGACAGAATAATGAAATAAAGCCCTCTTTATGAGGGCTTTATTTTTGTCTAATCGGTCAAAAATAATGGCTTAAACACCTATAATTTAAAGCTTCTTACAAAAAATATTCTGAAGTTGACTAAAACAGGTGACATTTAAAAACTTTCTGCTATAATCCCCGCACGCACTAAATTTCGTTCATTACCTGAACATTCTCTTCTATCATTGTGTATGCGCGTTCCGGTCCAAAGAGAGGACGATATTTCGCGCCCCACCCAATCGCTAAGCGATTCCTTCAGGTTGCGGCTGTAATCATGTGTGCGTTATACGCATCGTCGTTCTCGGATCGCCGCTGATTCTATATTTTCAGCGTCTTTTGCTGTGCCGCTTTTTGCCGATGTCCATCTGAATTTATATTTTTAATGGAGCACCCATTTTTGGGGTGAAATACTCTATGAGCAAAACTTTTGCTGATTTTCCTTTACATGAGTCGTTACAACTAGCATTACAAGGTCTAGGTTTTACTACTCCGACTCCAGTGCAAGAACAATCAATTCCAGCTGCATTAGAAGGTAAAGACCTTCTTGTATCAAGCCAAACTGGTTCTGGTAAAACTGCTGCATTCTTACTCCCAACTGTGAATGCTTTGGCTGGTCAAGACACTTTGATGTCTTTCAAAGAGCGCATGAAAGCGGTAACTGCACCGTCTATTCTTGTACTTTGCCCTACACGTGAATTGGCTCAACAGGTGAGCCAAGACGCAATTGCTTTAGTACGTCATATGAAAGGTGTTCGTATTGCTGCAATTATGGGTGGTATGCCTTTCGGTAAACAAATTCAACAGCTTAAAGGTGCACAAGTTGTCGTAGCGACTCCAGGTCGTTTACTTGACTTGGTTAACCGTCGTCAAATTAAACTAGACAACGTTGATGCGTTAATCGTTGACGAAGCTGACCGTATGCTTGACTTAGGTTTCTCTGAAGACCTAGAAGCGATCAGCGACTTGGCTGCTAACCGTAAACAAACATTAATGTTCTCTGCAACATTTGCGCCGCGTATCATTACACTTGCAGAACGCATGATGAATGATCCACAGCGTATTGCGATTGAAACTGGTCACTCTACAAATACTGACATTACTCAGACACTTCACTGGACTGACGGTTTCGAACACAAGAAAAAACTTTTGACTCACTGGTTATCTGATGAGTCTGTAGATCAAGCAGTTGTATTCGCATCTACTCAAGAAGATACAGATATGTTGGCTGAAGAACTTGCAGAAGCAGGTCACTCAGTTGTCGCTCTTCACGGTGCAATGCCACAAACTGTACGTAACCGTCGTTTACGTAGCATTCGTGAAGGTCGTGCAAAAATCTTAGTTGCGACTGACGTTGCTGCACGTGGTCTAGACGTACCAACTATTTCTCACGTAATTAACTTCGGTCTTCCAATGAAGAACGAAGACTATGTACACCGTATCGGTCGTACAGGTCGTGCGGGCCGTACTGGTAACGCGATTACTTTAGCGACTTACCGTGAACGCGGTAAAATCCGTGCTTTAGAAGACTTCTTAGATGCACGTTTAAATGTATCTGAAATTGAAGGTCTTGAGCCATCTCCACCTCCTGCACGTGGTAGCCGTGATGGCGGTCGTGGTCGTCGTGATGGCGGTCGCGGTGGTCGTGGTGGTTTCGGTGGCGGTCGTCGTTTTGAAGGTGAATCAAACTTCAAACGTCGTGAAGGCAACCGTGATGGCGAACGTCGTTCATTCGGTGGCGAAGATCGTCCACGTCGCGAATACAACAACGATCGTCCACGTCGTGAAGGCGGTTTCGAAGATCGTCCACGTCGCGAATTTAACAACGATCGTCCACGTCGTGAAGGCGGTTTCGAAGATCGTCCACGTCGCGAATTTAACAACGATCGTCCACGTCGTGAAGGCGGTTTTGAAGATCGTCCACGTCGCGAATTTAACAGCGATCGTCCACGTCGTGAAGGTGGTTTTGACCGTCGTTCTAACGATGACAACCGTGGTAACCGTGTAGATTATAAACCAGCTCGTGAAGGTTATGGCGATCGTCCAAAACGTTCATTTGGTGAAGATCGTCCACGTCGTGAATTCAACGGTGACCGTCCTCAACGTTCATTTGGTGAAGATCGTCCAAAACGTTTCGGCGATGACCGTCCAAAACGTTTCGGTGATGATAAACCACGTGGCGAACGCACTTTCGGTGAAGATCGTCCACGTCGTAAATTCAATGACTAATTGAATTTCGAAGGAATATCGAAAAAACCGGTGGAAACACCGGTTTTTTTTATGGATTTAAATTAGCTTTTTAATCAGAAAAATGTATACTTGATCAAACTTTATGTGTTTAATGATAATTAATATGAACGGAAACGCGTTGGCAAATATGCGTACAGTGATGATCGAGGTACTTATGCCTTATATCGGTTTGACACTCTTATTGTGTAATATCGTTTACTATATATACAATTATTTTAACTAAATTCTTCTATTGGGTTGAAAACACCCTTTATAAAATCGCATTAATAATAAAAAACAATTTACCTGATGGAATGCAGGGATATGCGCTCATGCAATGGTAACATTTTAAACTTCAATCCTTTATAGTATGCATGCTGAAAAAAATGCAGGAAAATCCTCAGCTATGAATAATCAAACGTCTTCTCAGACTCAGGCACTGATCGAAGTGAAAAACCTGAGTTTTAAGCGAGGAGAGCGCGTCATTTATGACAATGTCAGTTTAAAAATTCGTCGTGGTCAGATCACTGCAATTATGGGTCCATCTGGTACAGGTAAAACGACTTTACTCCGTTTAATTGGTGGTCAATTGACTCCCGATAATGGAGAAGTGTTGCTTGATGGGCAGGACATTGCACAGATGTCACGTCAGGAACTCTTCGCTGCGCGTGCGCGTATGGGGATGCTGTTTCAGAGCGGCGCATTATTTACCGATATGTCGGTATATGAAAACGTAGCCTTTCCAATTCGTGCGCATACCAAGTTGCCAGAGCATTTGATCGCTGAAATTGTTGCGTTGAAATTAGAGTCTGTTGGTTTACGTGGTGCAGAAAAAATGATGCCCTCTGAACTTTCAGGTGGTATGAATCGTCGTGTGGCTTTGGCCCGTGCAATTGCACTCGATCCTGAGCTGATCATGTATGACGAACCCTTTGCAGGGCAGGACCCGATTGTGATGGGGGTATTAACTCGCTTGATTCGTTCGCTACGTGAAGCTTTAGATCTAACCACGATTATTGTTTCGCATGATGTAGCTGAAACCTTATCAATTGCAGATTACATCTATGTCGTGGCTGAAGGGAAAGTGCAGGGCGAGGGAACACCTGAGCAGTTAAAAGCACATGCCTCGCCTTTTGTGAAGCAGTTCTTGACGGGTTCGGTAGAAGGTCCGGTCGATTATCAATTCAGTCATCAGCCCTATTTAAATCATGAGGTTCGTTCATGAATGCTATTGCCGCATTAGGTAGACGCGTCATTGAACGTGTTCGAGGAATCGGCGTAGCAACCATTATGTTGCTGCAGATTCTTTTTTCCATGCCGACTTTACTTGGCGTGAAGTTGTTTATTTATCAGATGTACCGTGTTGGTGTGCTTTCATTACTGATTATTGTGGTATCTGGCTTATTTATTGGCTCGGTACTGGGTTTGCAGATGTATAGCATTCTGTCGACCTTTGGTAGTGAGGCGATGCTCGGCACCGCAGTTGCACTGACTTTATTGCGTGAACTTGCACCTGTGGTTGCGGCTTTACTCTTTGCAGGTCGTGCAGGTTCAGCTTTAACGGCTGAAATTGGTTTGATGAAAGCCACTGAGCAGTTGTCGAGTATGGAAATGATCGGGGTCGATCCATTAAAACGTGTGATCTCGCCACGACTTTGGGCCGGTATTTTTAGCTTGCCAATGTTGTCGGTGATTTTCGCTGCGGTCGGCATCATGGGCGGTAAATTGGTGGGTGTTGATTTTCTGGGTGCAGATGAAGGCTCTTATTGGAGTGGCATCGAGAACAGTGTGCAATTCTTTAAAGACGTCTTTAATGGCACCATCATCAAAAGTTTTGTTTTTGCATTAATTTGTACTTGGATTGCGGTCTATCAGGGTTATGCCTGTGTCCCAACTTCAGAAGGTATTGCAACGTCGACCACACGTACTGTCGTGTATTCTTCGTTGTGTGTTTTAGGATCAGATTTCGTGTTGACTGCGGTCATGTTCGGAGGTATTTAATGAAATCACGTACGAGTGAACTGGCCGTTGGTTTTTTTGTCATTCTTTTTGCTATTGCTATTTTCTTCTTGGCGATGCGTGTGAGTGGTTTGGTCGGCAATAACATCGAAGACAGTTATGAATTGACCGCGACATTTGAAAATGTAAACGGGATTAAACCCCGTGCCAAAGTCACCTTAAGTGGTGTCAAAGTTGGTCAGGTGGAATCGTTGAAACTCGATCCTGTGACGCGTTTAGTGACAGCACATCTGATTATGGATGGCTCATTAACCTCTTATAACGCAGAACAATTAAAAGAAGTGCAAAAGAATGCACTCGAAGAGCTGCGTTACACATCAGACTATGAAGCAGCAATACCTGCGAAACAAAAAGAAATGGAACAGCAACTGATTGCTAACATGAAATCCATCACCAATATCGATGAAGATGCTTACATTATGGTTGCAACCAATGGTTTATTGGGTGAGAAATATTTGAAAATTGTACCGGGTGGTGGTGTCAACTTCTTAAAACGTGGTGACCAAATTGGTAATACCCAAGGTACGATGGAAATCGAAGATTTGGTGTCTAAATTTGTGACCGGTGGTGCAGGGAACAAATCTGACAGCACAGCAGATACTGAACAAAAAACAGAAGCTGCTGACACAACAACGGCAGAAGAACCTGCATTTGTTGAATAATTTTTAGGAGAAATTAAGTGAACACATTGTTAAAACATACGCTTACAGCAAGTATCTTATCAACTATGATGGCAGGTACAGCTTTTGCTGCTCCAAGCGAAGCACCACCTGCATTTGTAAAACAAGTGGCTGATGGCCTCATTACACGTTTAAAAGCAGACCACGCAAAACTACAAAATAACCCTGCGGCTGTGAAAGCGATTGTTCGTCAAAACTTAGACCCGTACATCGATTCACAAGCGTTCACACGTATCGTGATGGGTACGTATGCAACGAATCAATACAGCTCAGCGGCTCAACGTGCACAGTTTGAACGTAACTTCCGTGCAACACTGATCGAAAACTATGGTTCAGCTTTTGCCAAGTTTAGTAACCAAACGTATAGCATGCGTCCATATAAAGCGTCGAACAGTAAGAACCCTGTTGTAACGATTGATTTCCATAACAACGGTGAAAAAATTCCAGTCTCTTTCCAGTTGGCGGATAAAGGTTCACAATGGAAAATCCGTAATATCAACGTTTCGGGTATCGACCTAGGCTTACAATTCCGTAATCAGTTTGCGGCAACTGTAAAACGTAATGGCGGTAACATTGATAAAGCAATTGCGAACTTCAAACCTGATGCTGATGCAGCATTGGACAAGAAAAAATAAGATAGGTGATGTGTGATTAAACTTCATCAACAAGAATTGATGGTTTCAGGCAAAATCGATTACAACAATGCCGAATTGTATTATCAAGACGGCTTGAAATTGATTCAACAACAGCAAGCTTTTCCCTTAGTGGTCAATCTTGCTGAGCTTGAGCATGGCAGTACTTTAGCTTTAGCTGTTTTGGTTCGTTGGTTACGTCAAACGCCAAAAGCGCAAGGTTTGCAGTTTAAAGCAGTCCCTGAAAAAATGATGAAGATTATTCAAGCCTGTCATCTTGAGCATGACTTGCAATTGATCTAAAAAAAAGCACCGTAAGGTGCTTTTTTTATTGCAGTGCGATAAGAAGCTCTCGCCAGTCCACGCAATAGGCAAGGATCAAATCCATTTCTTCCAGCGGAAGTACATCAATGGTCCAATAAAGAATGCCACGATGATTAAGCTGACCACGATAAAACTGGTTGTACCATGCGCGAATGGCAGTACGTCGGTGTTCATCCCATAGACACTGGCCACTAACATCGGTGGCGCAAGCATACTTGGTAAAATCGAGAATCGACGAATCGTATCGTTCTGTTCGGTGTTAATGAATCCAGAAGTGGTATCTAGTAAGAATCGAACCTTTTGGAACAGGAAGGCATCATGCTCAACCAGAGAGCGCACGTCTTCACTGAGTTCTCGGATGTCGGCATCATAAATATGACTGCCCAATGCGCGAGGACGTGACAGGAAGGTGAGAACACGACGTAAGTCGATCAGACACAGCTGAGCTTTCCCGAGCATATCTTCTAAATGCGCAAGTCGGGTAATCATGTCATCCAAGTCTAAAATCATCTCACGATGACGGTTATTCAGCACTTCTGTGGAATACTTTTCTAAGTCCTTGTGGATATCTTCCAAGATATCCGCAAGCTCATCGAGTTTGGCTTCTAAAAGACCCAATAAAATCCAAGTTGGATCTTTATAGTCAATTTCATAATCATTGCGACGCGCGCGGGCACGAAAGGCACGGAAAGCCACCAGCTTTTCACCCCGTAAAGTGAATAAGCGCTCTTTATGCAAAATAAAGGCAACCGTTTGTACGGTAGCTAAGGTGCTGGCATTTTCTTCGGGTTCGCCATCGACCTGAAAATTTTTATTTTTCGTTAAAAAATAGGTGCTGATGTGCAAAATACCGTCGTCATCACGGTAGAATCGTGCACTCGACGAAATATCTTCTAATGATTTTAATGTAGGTAAATTTTGATCATAGGCATCCATAATCCATTGCTGCTCTTCCTGAGACGGGGCAATGAGATCGAGCCAGACTAAATCCTGATGTAAATCGAAGTCACCATTGATGGTGACATCTTCCAGGCTACCGCGCTCTGTGGCGTAAAAGGCTTCAAGCATGTTGTCTTTTCCCCTTGCGCAGTAAGTTAAAAATGAATGGGTGTATTTTAGACAAGGATTTGCTGAAAAACACTGTTCTAATGCTTATTTTATGAAAAAATCTGTTTAAAGTTGATTTTTCCAGCATAGCGTTCCTGATCTGATGGTGATTATAAATGAAATCTATCGCAATTTTCTGTGGTTCCGCCCTTGGTAACAATCCTGCCTATTTACAGGTGGCTGAAAAAGTCGGTCGTCATTTGGCGGCACGAGGCATCACACTGGTCTATGGTGGTGGTCGTTCAGGTTTGATGGGTGTTGTGGCAGATAGTGCTTTGCGTGCAGGTGGGCAAGTCATTGGGGTGATTCCAAAAGTCTTGGTCGATAAAGAATTGGCACATCCAGATTTAACCGAATTGCATGTGGTAGAAAATATGCAACAACGGAAAACCAAAATGTCTGAACTCTCGGATGGTTTTGTGGCGATTCCAGGTGGAGCAGGGACTTTAGAGGAAATTTTTGAGCAGTGGACGTGGGCTCAATTGGGCATTCATTTAAAGCCATGTGCCTTTCTAAACGTAGATGGTTTTTATGACGATTTATTGAATTTTCTAAAAACAACTGCAGAAAAAGGCTTTACCCATCCGCGTTTTATCGAAGGCTTAATTACAGAAGATAATATTGAAACGATTGTTGAAAAGTTTCAACATTTCACTGCGCCAGAGCCGAAATGGGGCATGGTTGAACGTACAGCCTTTATCACCGATTTGGAACAAGATTGATGAAAACTATCACTGTTGCCGCAGCCATTATTCTAAATGAACAGCATGAACTTTTAGTGGTTCGTAAAAAACACACGGCATTCTTTATGCAAGTGGGTGGCAAGTTAGAACCCAATGAAGCCCCTGAAATCACCATGCTACGTGAAATTCAGGAAGAAATTGGCTGCGCTGCGCAGATTGAACAATTCATTGGTCGTTTTGAAACGGCCGCTGCGAACGAAGCCGATCATCTACTGGTGAGTTATGTCTATCTGGTCCAGTTGCAAGGTGAACCGAAAATTGATGCAGAAATTGCAGCAATGCAATGGGTCAGCTTGGATGATACACAGACAAAACTCGCACCTTTAACACGTGAGGTGGTGATTCCTTGGGTGAAGCAGCAGGCGCGATCTCTTGTTGAAAGCTAAACCGCTTCGCTTGCTCAGTTTCTTTATTAGTGGTTGATGTTAGAAACTAAGGCTGTGCTGCAGCAATGCATGCGGCATATACCTGCGTGCAATGTAGCCGATGTAACAGCGTACTTAATGCATGGATTGAACTCCCCGTGGTCACCACATCATCGATGATGAGGACTTTACGGAAACGGCGTTTTTCGGTTGGGTCGATAATAAATTGTTGTTCGATATTTTCTAGGCGTTCTAGCCGACTTAAACCTTTTTGAGCGTGCTGTGCTTGATGAATCACTGGTTGCCAAACAGGGATGCCCAATTGCATTGCCATCATCTGTGCAACGAGCAGCATTTGGTTGTATCCACGGTCTTTAAGGCGTTCAACTGAAATAGGCATGGGCACGATGGCTTGAACCCTAGCTAAGCGCAAGCTTAAAAGGCTCTGTGCCAGTAAATTTTGATAGTGCAAGTGTTGCTCATACTTATAGCTTTGAATGATGCGATCTATAGGGAAATCATAGTAAAAGGCACAAGAGATGCTGTGTTCATGGCGATCAACCGCTTGTTTAAACCAAGGCAGTTGTGCCCAGCAGTCGGTACAAAGCGAATGATGTTGTTGTCGATCGATACCGCAGAGCAGGCAAGGGGAAACGCTCTGTATTCCTTTTTGGATGAAGTGTTGGATAGATTGGAGCATGTTTTTATTCTAATCATTCTTTTTTGAGTATTTTGCACAGTTCGTGGTGAAGTGCAATCACAACACCACAGCAACCTGTTCGACAAGCTTATTGGTTCAAGCCAATCTGTATAATTAGGATGATCGATCTGTCATCCTAATAATTATTATACATAGGCGTATCGAGGAGCTTCCGGCAGCCATCGTTTTAAAAGCGCTTGAGCCTGTGCAGGATAGTCATTCAGGACTTGTTGAGCCACATAGTGAGCCTGATTGAGTAAATGGTCATCTCGCTCTAATTTTGCTACACGAAAGCCCATATCGCCCGTTTGTTTAGTGCCGAGGAGCTCACCGGGGCCGCGAATTTCCAAATCTTTTTCAGCAATAATAAAGCCGTCATTGGTCTCGCGCATAATGCGTAAACGCTCTTGCCCATTTTGCGACAAGGGATTTTTATACAGCAAGGCACAGAAACTGGCTTTGGCACCACGCCCTACACGACCACGTAGCTGATGTAGTTGTGAAAGCCCTAGGCGTTCTGCATTTTCAATCACCATGATTGAGGCGTTCGGGACGTCAACACCGACTTCAATGACGGTGGTTGCAATTAGTAATTGCAATTCATTATTTTTAAATTGCTGCATCACTGCTTGCTTTTCATCGGCCTTCATTTTGCCGTGAACCAGACCAATATTGAGGTCTGGGAAGCGTTCTTTAATTTCATTAAAAGTTGCTTCAGCGGCTTGAGCATCTAAGGTTTCGGATTGTTCCACTAGGGTACAGACCCAATAGGCTTGTTTGCCTTCAGCACAATTGCTGGCAATCCGCTGTAGCACTTCTTCACGACGATCCAGTGGAATGGTGACCGTTTGAATCGGTGTACGACCGGGTGGTAGTTCATCAATGACAGAGGTGTCTAAGTCGCCATAAGCCGACATCGCCAAGGTACGAGGAATAGGGGTTGCTGTCATCACCAGTTGATGTGGTGTCATGCCATTGAGACCTTTGTTCCGAAGTGCCAAACGCTGATCGACACCAAAACGGTGTTGCTCATCAATAATCACTAAACCCAATTTGGCAAATTGAACATTGTCTTGAAATAAAGCATGTGTGCCGACCACTAAATTAGCAGAACCATCTTGAATACTTTGTTCTGCTGCAGCTCGAGCTTTACCTTTTTGCTTGCCTGAAAGCCAGGACACGGTCAGTCCCATAGGCTCAAACCATTTTTTGAAATTTAGATAATGTTGTTCGGCCAAAATTTCTGTTGGCGCCATCATGGCCACTTGCCAACCTTCCTCAAGCGCATGACAGGCTGCAACGCCTGCAACCAAGGTTTTACCTGCACCTACATCGCCTTGTACGAGTCGCAGCATAGGTTTGTTCTTTTTCAGATCGACCGCAATTTCTTTGGACACGCGTTTTTGTGCGCCGGTCATTTCAAACGGTAGTGTACTTAAAAGCTGTTTGGTGAAGTTCTTACTTGCAGAGAATGACGGTGCTTCGATTTGTTGAATATAAGCACGGCGGCTGAGCAAACTGACCTGATGGGCAACCAATTCTTCGAAAATTAAACGTTGCTGTGCAGGATGAGAACCTTGGCTGAGTTGCAACATATTGGCATCGACAGGGGGGTGATGAATATAGTCCAGTGCTTGTTTTAGGGCATAGCCATTGGTGAATTTTTCTGGCAATAATTCAGGTAAGTCATCACTATATAACTGTAGTGCTTGTTTGACGTATTCACGCAGTTTGGGCTGTGTTAAGCCTTCAGTTGCAGGGTAAATCGCAGTGAGTTGGGTTTGAGGTAAAGGCGTGTGTTCAGTAATCACCTGTAGTTCAGGATGATACATTTCTAAGCCACGAGCACCAACACGGACTTCACCAAAAATCCGTAAACGATTTCCCGGTTTTACCCGATCAGTAATGCCTTTGTAGATATGGTAAAAACGTAAAGTGACTTTGCCACAATCGTCATCCAAAAGGGCGGCCATCGATTTACGCTTACCGGGTGGGAAGTCGATACTTTTGACTGTACCTTCCAGTAAATAACTTCGACCCACGGTCAATTGGTTCATGGGGATGATCGTGCTACGATCTTCATAGTCGCGTGGCAGATGAAACAAAAGATCATCTGTCGTGAAAATATTTAGTTTTTCAAGTAAAGCAGCGGCGGCATTGCCAACCCCTTGCAATTGATGGACGGCAGCCATGTCCCCTCAACTTCGGTTTATATGATCTAAATGGATCAGTTCTGAGAATAGGTCGTTTGATGCATATTCTATTTATCGGTTATGGTAAAACATCGCAACGTGTTGCTAAACAATTATTTCAGCAAGGTCACCAAATTACCACAGTGAGTCGTAGTGTAAAAGAGGATGATTTTACAGAACATTTAATCCAGGATATTCACCAACTGGATTTATCGCAGGTTCAACCGATTGATGCTGTCTATGTTCTTTTGGCTCCTGCACGTCATGCTCAATTCAATGCTGTGGATGCTTATCGATACACTTATGTCGATTCTGTACAGCCGATTGTTCAAGCATTAGCACATCATCCAATACAACGTTTAATCGTGGTGTCGTCCACTCGTGTCTATGGTGAGCATGCGGGGGAGCACATTGATGATGACACTGTGCCACAACCGATCGATGAGCAGGGGATGTTGTTACTGGAAATGGAGCATCGCTACACACAAGCATTTCCTACTGAATGCGTGATCGTACGTCCATCTGGGATTTATGGCACATCGACAGCGCGAATGCGTAAACTAGCAGAAACGACTAATCGCTATCCCAATATCCATTGGTCCAATCGAATACATATCGAAGATTTGGCAAATTTTCTGTGTCATCTACTCCACGTGGAACATCCTGAAAAATCATATATTTGTACTAATAACCAACCTCAATCCTTGCATGAGCGAATCTTGGATTTGCAAAGAGCTATGCATTTACCCGAATTGGTTTTAGGGAGTGAAGTAGAAACAGGTAAAAAGCTTTATGCAACGCGGATGACGAAGAGTGGTTTTAAGTTAGCGCACGATTGATTGTGATGTGCAGTGTAAAATTGTCGTGACGTATAAAATTCAGTGCAGCTTTGTGAGTATTAAAAGAAATTCTATAAATGAATAAGATAGGTCTTTTACAACATGTATTGTTCAAATTTTCGAATGGATCTCAAAGGATAAAATTTAAATAATGACAAAATCATTTGCTGAACTTACTCAGAATCTACCCCATAGACCGATTTTGGAAAAAGCTTTGAGTTATTTTGAGAATTTACCAAAGATCGCGATTGATTGTGGTTGTGGTGCAGGAAATGAATCATCATTTCTACTCCGTCATCATTTTAAAGTATATGCATTTGATCCGTCTGTTGACGCTAAAAATATCTGTCTAATTAAATTTAAAGACAATAAGAATTTTTTATTTTCTAATCAGGCCTTTGAAGACTATAGCTTTCCTAAAGCTAGTTTAATTATTGCTTTATTCAGTTTATTTTTTTGTTTTAGGGATTCGCTTGAAAGTGTTTTAAAGAAAATGCAGGAATCCTTAGGTGAGCAAGGCATCTTACTCATACAACTGTTAGGAAAAGATGATGATTGGGTAAATAATTTTTCTGAAAAATTTATAGGTTTTGAACAGGAAGAACTTAAACAATTGTTTGATGCGGACTTTGATATTATTTATATCGATGAATTTAAAGGCAATAAACCACTAGCCAATGGAACTCCAAAATTTTGGAATATACATACTTTAATTTTAAAAAAGAAAATATTAAATACTTTTGTATAGTCCAAAAAAAAGAGACAAGCTTTTTACAACTTGTCCCTGATTTTGCTCATCTTCTTCCGCTTTTATGGCGAAAAAATCAGAACGGTTTATTTCTTCTTACGTTTCAAGCGTTTTTTGGCTTGTTCAGCAGCCACTTTATCAAGTGCTTCTTTTAACTCTTCATCACTAAAGGTCGTAATGTGTTGCAACATTTGCAGTGTCACATCATCCAAAACGAGGTTGGCATATTGCGCAACATTTTGGAAATTTTCATCAAACACAATGGCGTTGTTTTCATTGGTACTGATATAACCTTGTTGGGTTAAGACTTTAATAAAGCTTTGGAACAATGCCTTATCAAAGAACTCTGGCGAGTTAAATTCATACAACACAGACAGACGTTGACCAACCAAGTGGCTGAGTTCTTCAACCTGACGGGTTGAGATGTTGCCTGAACCACGTTGTGTGATTAAAGCCAAAGTCATGTAGTAACGCTCTAGACTTTGCATCACAGGTGCAGCCAAGACCACTAACTGATTGTGCTGCTCTGAGTTAGGCGCAGGGGAGATCAGGTTGCCTTCTGCATCTTCAGAAATTAGCTTGGCTTTGATCAGTACTTCAGCATACGCACAGATTTGATCTTTAAGTTCTTCATCATTCCATTTAAGGAACAACTCAGCTTTTAAGAACGGATACAGTGTACGAATGACATTAATCAAATCACCACGGCGAATAGAACCATTATGTTCAACCAAAGCGGCAATGAGTGATGGCAAAATAAATGCGTGCAGGATGTTGTTACGGAAGTAGGTTAACAGCACCGCTTGATTATCAGCAATGGCAATAATATCGCCAAGGACATGATTAACACGTTTAATCAGCTTGAGTTTTAAACCATAAGCAATGATTTCTTTACCTGATAGCGGTGTCACTTGCATGCGCTCATCGTAAGGTAAGGCATTTAAAAGATCGCGATAGGTATCTAACTGCTTAATGCAAATCTCTTCATCTAAAGTATGTTTAGATGTCGCCAATAAAATCAGTGAAAGCAATGAAACCGGGTTCACCACTGCTGCACGGTTAATATTTTCTAAAATCACGTGTGCAGAACTGTTAATGGCATCCGAAACTTCTGGCGGAATTGGGTCGTCATTTTTCTCGATTTTGATGTTGCTTGCATTGTGCTGTTTCAACATATCATCAAGGAAAACTGGCTCACCAAAGTTCAAATGAACTTTACCGAAAATACGTTCGATCTTACGCAGGGTTTTCATAATCCCCATGATCGACTCGCCTTCTTTTGCCTTACCATTCATTTCGCCAACGTAGGTCGCACCTTCCATTAAACGCTCATAGCCAATATAGGTCGGTAAGAACACGATCGGTTTGGCTGGATTACGTAAATGACCATGGACAGTCATGGCGAGCATGCCGGTCTTCGGTGGTAATAAACGACCAGTACGTGAACGCCCCCCTTCAATGAAGTATTCAAGTGGCGTATTACGCGCCAAAATACTATAGAGGTATTCTTTAAATACGGTGGTGTAGAGACCATTGCCACGGAATGAACGACGAATAAAGAACGCACCGCCACCACGTAAAATTTGCCCTACAAATGGCATGTTTAAGTTATCGCCCGCAGCAATGTACGGCACCATCAAGCCACGTTTATAAATCACATAAGACAATAATAAATAGTCGATATGGCTACGATGACATGGGGTGTAAATGATCTCGTAGTCTTTGGCTAGTTCACGAACGGTACTGAAGTTATGTACTTCGACGCCATCATAAAGCTGTGTCCACAGACGAGTCAGTGCTAAGTCTGCAAAACGTACTGTTGATGCAGAATAGTCTGAAACGATTTCATTTAAATAACCAATCGCACGACGTTCAGCTTCAACCATACTGATTTTACTGCGAATGCTTTCACGACGAATCGCATCTTGCACATCCGTAGATTTGATCAGGCCATGCATCACATTACGACGGTCGGATAAATCCGGACCTAAAACCACTTCACGCTGTGCATCTAAATAATCATTCAGTGTGCTGACAATATAAGTTGCAGGTGACAAGTTTGGATGCGTAGTTTTGGCATATTCAACCAAACGACGCAAAGACTGTGGTTCATGGAATTCAAGGTACGATTGACGACCGTGCAAACCAATATTCACCAACTGCTTCACTTTGCTTGGTGTAGACCATGTATCGGTAAATAATAATTTAAACCAAGAATCTTCTTTATCGGGTTCACGACCCCACAGCACGGTTACAGGAACGAGCTCAACATCCGCATCAGGATTTTTTTCCAAAACCTCGATTAAACGCAATAAACGAGGTGGAAATGCATTTGGTGGTGGATTGAGTAAGTTGTCTTCATCATGATGTTGTAAAAACACCACAGAGGCTTTTTCTGTTTGCGTACCCACAGTCATTGGGTCGAGTGCAGGGTGTAGCTTTAAACGACGGGTTTCACCATCGACAATTAAAGCATTACTCCGTGAATGATTTTGCAGAACGTAGCAGGTAATTTTCGTTGTCTGTACGCCGGTATCTGTATCGGTTTCAGTCACTACAGGTTCTACAGGGACTTCACCTAAAACATGCGGTGTTACCACAAGATCAAGCAGTTTACTCGAAAGCTTTCGATACATCTGACCAAAGCCGCTCTTGGACATACAAACTCCTACTTTTCATGACCAAACCACAGAGATTCTGAGGGGAATCTATTCTGCGTAATTGTACTTAAAAACTGTATGTCATTTTCTGACAAATTGCATAGATATTGTAAGATTTTATCGTTAAAAAACGTATTTTTAGCAGTTATATTGCATCAGCAAGGTGACAGATCAGTCAGCGAATCTTTAGGGTTTTAGTCTGGATTTATGGCAAAATGGAAAATATATTTAAACATCTGTTGATGTTGCCTGCGTTAGCTTAATCCCGAATGATAGATAGGTTTGTTATGAATGCCTTAACACAAGAGTTGGTTGATTTACTCAGTCTTGAAAAATTAGAAGAAAATATTTTTCGTGGGCAAAGCCGAAATTTGGTCGGGAAGCGTGTCTTTGGTGGACAGGTTTTAGGTCAGGCGCTCCGTGCGGCATCTTATACAACAGATCGACCTGCTCATTCCTTACATGCCTATTTCTTATTTGGTGGTGATATCAATGCACCGATCATTTATGAAGTAGATCGTATTCGCGATGGACGCAGTTTTGTGAGTCGTCAGGTTCGTGCGATTCAACATGGTAAAACCATTTTCATGTGTATGGTGTCATTTGCAGAGCAAGAAGAAGGTTTGAATTACCAAGTTGCAGAGCCAGAATATCCAGCCGTCGAAGATTTAAAATCTGAAGCTGAGCTAAAACGAATGATGGTGGAATTTGTTCCTGAAAACGTCCGTGCATCTTTTATGCGTGACCGTCATGTGGAAATTCGCCCGATTGATCCGCAAAACCCGTACCAACCGCAGCCTGCTGCGCCGTCGTATGCACACTATATTCGTACCCATGACAAAATTGCTGCTGACGTTGATGACATCTCTTTACATCAGGCTATTGCGGCATTCTATTCAGACTTTACGCTGATGACGACTGCACTACGTCCACATGGTTTAAGTTATTTATCACCAAGTTTGCAGTGTGCCAGTATTGATCATGCCATGTATTTCCATAAGCCATTCCGTGTGGATGAATGGATGCTTTATGACATGGATGCTACCGTCAGTGCCAGTTCACGTGGTCTAAATTTTGGTCGCATGTGGCAAAACGGTGAGTTGGTCTGTAGTACGACACAAGAAGGCTTGATCCGTTTACGCGAAATTGAAACGCAATAAGCTTTGAGCACTATGTGTTAAGTCGTACATGTTGAAATGCTGAAATAACCGAATCTCCTGATTCGGTTTTTTTATGCCGTCAATTTTTAGTATGAATCTACTCACGGATTCGAGTTATCTAATTGGGGTGCAGTACAAATTGAATTGGGTTGAATACATGCTTTGCAGAATTGTAGCAGTATATGTGACAAAAAATTCCTCGATTCCCAGTGGGGCGCATGGCATAGTGCCTGAATAAAGGATGATAAATGCAAGGCACAATGAGCTTAAATACGCAGATTTTAATTGCCGCAATATTGGGTGTGGCATTTGGCTTTTTATTAATTCAGTTTCCAGAGACGCAGTTTTTATCCGCCAGCCTGTATGGCCTGGGGATTGCCAGTAGTATTTTTATTGGCTTGCTGAAAATGATCTTGGTTCCGCTGATCTTTAGTTCGATTGTGGTGGGGGTATCCAATTTACAAGCGGGTGGTCAGCTGAGTCGTACGTGGAAAATTACCTTAGCGTGCTGTGTCACCACCACGACTTTGGCACTGATCTTGGGTCTAGCATGTGCGCATATTTTTAAAGTTGGGCAGGGCGTGGACATCGTCATGTTCCAAGATGCAATGCAACAGCATCAGAGCCCTGACACCCTCACAGCAGGTTCATTCTTTACCAATTTTATTCAAAATACACTGATCAATCCGTTTAAAGCCTTTAGTGATGGCAATGTACTCGCTGTCGTGGTGTTTTCACTATTTTTAGGTGTGGCCTTGGTCAAAGGCGGTGAAAAATTTCGAAGTGTGAGAAAGCTCAGTCAGCAATTTTTTGACATCATGATGATGATCATCGGTTGGGTGATGAAGCTTGCACCGATTGGTATTTTTGCATTATTGGCTAAATTGATTGCTACCGAAGATATTTCGGTGTTGAGTCGCCTCGCGGAGTTTGCTGCCGTAGTCACAGGGACCACGATTTTCCATGGGGCAGTGGTGTTACCTCTGTTGCTTTGGATTTTTGGGAAAATGAGTCCACTGACATTTTTTAGAGGAACACGAGCTGCCTTAATCACTGCTTTTGCAACCAGTTCAAGTTCAGCAACGATGCCACTGTCGATGAAATGTGCGCAGGAAAATTTAGGCGTACGTCCTCAAACAGCAGGTTTTGTGATTCCATTGGGCACACAGTTAAATATGGATGGTACAGCGTTGTATGAAGCTGCTGCTGCGTTATTTATTGCTAACTTGATGGGCTTAGATTTAACCTTGGGTCAGCAGTTAATTGTCTGTGCAACCGCCATGATTGCGTCACTCGGCGCACCGGGCATTCCAAGTGCTGGAATGGTGACGATGATTATGGTTTTACAATCGGTTGGGCTTCCTGCAGAAGCCATTGCGATATTGCTGCCGATCGATCGTCTATTGGATACGGTACGGACTGTGGTGAACGTACAGGGCGATATGATGATTAGTGTGGTGGTTGATCGTCATACGCGAGATGTAGATGAACCAGCGTTGTCGAATTAAATAGATAAAGCACTAAAATGTGGGTTGTAGACGATCTCCCACAGATGCCCATCTAAGTCTTGAAAATAGCCTGCATAACCACCGTAAAACGTGGGCAGTGCGGGTTTAATTGTTTTTGCACCTGCGCGTTGGGCTTGTTTCATGATTTGATCGACGGCTGCAGGACTGTTGACGTTATGTCCGAGAGACATTTGAGTTGGACAAAACGCTGATGTACTGATTCCGGTGTCATGACTAAGGCTATCTTGTGGCCAGAGTACGAGCTTTAAACCGTGTTGTAAATCAAAAAATGCCACAGCGCCATGTTCAAACTCAGTCCCAATAATCCCTGCGCTATTTAGACCTAAACCCTCCTGATAAAACGCGAATGCAGCGTGTAAATCTTTCACAGCCAGTGTAATAACGGAGATGTGAGCGTGCATGGAGATGCTCCTGAACGGTGTATTTTTATTTTAGGATAAGGCTGAGTATAAATACATTTTAAAGAGAATAGGGAACTTGGAATAACTGTACTTTAAACATCGAACTTATGAGCCTATCCATCTTGAGTGTGTTGATTGCTCAGTAAAAAAATGGAGCGTAATGGATGTGAGCACAAAAAAAGCAGGGCGAACCCTGCTTAATACAGATTTTAAAGTAGTGTTTAAGCAACTTTCAGTGCGGCGCGTTTTGCAGCAGGAGAGTTGTCGAGATAGGCAATCGCATCTTCAGTTTTTGCTTCATGTACAGGATCGTACCAAGGCATTAAATACCCCAATTGCTGCGACACTAACCAAAGTGGATGTGGCAATAAGCGATTGTCTTTTTGCGCGATACGCGCCCATTCACGCCAAATCCACGGTTTATATACGGCAGGTTTAATCGATGCATAGCGCGAGTCTTGCTGCATGATATGTGCTGCACCATCGACCCATAGACCAAGTACGGCAGCAATCACGATCACACTTTGATAATAGCGAGAAATATAGCCCCCACCGAGATGACGATACAAATCAAAAGCCACGGTACGATGTTCTATTTCTTCTGCGCCATGCCATTTTACTAGATCGAGCATATTCGGATCGGCACCGAGGCGTTCCCACTCTTTATTATATAAAGCATATTTGCCTAGTACACAGGTCATGTGTTCAACCGTTGCAATCACCCCTAAACGAAAGAGATCCCACTGATGATCTAAAGCTTTGGGTACGTTGAGCCCTAAAGGTTGGTCTGCAAGCAGTTTGCCAAAGAGAAAATCCATGATTTCAAGGTTGCGTTGAATACTGATATTGCGCTGAGACAGATATTCTTTATTGGCAGAGTTATGCGCCTGAGCATGCATAGCTTCTTGGCGGATAAATGCTTTAACGTCCTCGGCTAGTTTTTCATCTCTAATTTGTGGCAATACTTTGTTATACAGACGGCAAAACCAAAACTCACCAGCCGGTAAGATCATATTAATTTCATTAATAAAATAGCTGACAAAAGGTTGATTGGGCACCCAGTCAACTTGGGTATCTTGCCACTCAAATTTCACTTTACGTGGTTTAATTTTATATTCGATTGATGATCCAAGTTTTGTGTTTTTCAAGCGGGAGAGTAATTTCATGACCTATCCTTGTTTTTATGTGATCGAGTGCACATCTGATGTATTCAGTATCCAAAAAAAATCCTGCATTGTGATTAGCAATACAGGACATTTCATTATCTTCAGAAGATACTTTTTGTCAGACAATCATTCTTGTGCTGACTTTAAAATTACTCGATTAGTGGTCTGAATTTTTGCCTTCAGTTTGGGGTAAGTCTTCAGATGTAGTGTGGAAGTCATCGAATGCTTCCGCGTCTGCATCGATTTCAATATCATCTTCTGATGCTTCAGGGATGCTGTCGAGATCAAACTCTGTCGATTGTTCTAGAGTGAAGTTGAGACGACCCGCCATGACACTCGCTAATTCTTCTAAACCTTGTTTATTCAATGATGAGAACAATTGGATAGAGAAGTTTAGCTTCATTTTTTTCAATGCTGCTTTCACTTCTTGTAGAGCTTTAGAGGCTGGGCCACGGTTTAATTTATCTGATTTGGTCAGGAGTACATGTACGAACAATTTACGTGAATGTGCCCATTCCAACATCATGACGTCAAAGTGTTGTAGTGGATGACGGATATCCATCAACAGCACAAGACCTTGTAAACTTTCACGGTGTATCAGATAGTTTTCTAACTCTTTTTGCCACACGATTTTCATCGCTTCAGGTACAGCGGCATAGCCATAACCAGGCAAGTCGACCAAACGCTGATCAGGATTTCCTAGACTGAAAAAGTTGATCATTTGGGTACGACCCGGTTTTTTCGACGCACGAGCCAATTGTTTTTGATTAGTGAGCGCATTAATGGCACTCGACTTACCTGCATTAGAACGACCTGCAAAGGCAATTTCATAGCCGGTATCTTCAACGCAGAGGTTGAGTTTAGGCGCACTCATTAAGAACTCAGCTTTGCGTAGCCAGTTGAGCGAGCGCACAGCATATTCAGTAATCGCAGAGTCTACTTTTTTCTCATAAGTAATCTTTTGCTTCGGCGCATTGGCCGCTTTACTGTTTCGTGATTTTCCTCTGTGCTGATGCATAACCCAACTTCAATAACTGATTTAACAACACGCATTATAAAGGAAGTCGGGCAGGCAAGCGAATTTTGTCGTAGGCAAAGTGAAATTAGAGATTGATCATTTGAATTGGAGATTGTGTTGTAAATTTAGATGCGCTGCTTGGTTGTAAGACGTCAGCAAGTTTATACTGATCGAGACTTTGATAAAACTGTTCTAAAGCTTGGTCTAAGAGGCTTTTTAAACCACACTGACTGCGTAGTACGCAGGGTGGGTCATTGCATTCTACTATCTGGTGATGGCCTTGCAGAATTCGTACGATTTGACCGAGCTGAGCCTCAAGTGCTTCAGGGTTTAGACGAATACCGCCACCTTTGCCGCGGCTGGTGATTAACCAGTTTTGTTTTGCCATAAAATGCACAATTTTCACCAAGTGATTACGCGAAACATGCAGGTCTTCTGCAATTTCAGCAATGTTATAAGGCACATCACGAGGGCGTGCGATATAGAGCAAAATGCGTAATGCATAATCGGTGAATTTATTGAGTTGCATGATAATACTGTGAGTCTGAGAGAAATAAATAAGGGCTAGTCTAGCATAACTAAACTAACCCTTTGTATTTCAGGTGAATAGCTTAGTTAGTGTTTTACACCACCAGTGCCGAAAGCTTCGCTGTGAATATTGCTAGCAGGAATACCACGAGCAATTAAAGCTTTCTGTTGTTCAGCCATAAATGGCATTGGACCGCAAAGGTAATAATCCGCATTGATCGGTAACAGTGCAGTATCCATGCTGCCTAAGTCTAGACGACCAGCAGCATCATAATCTTCACCTAACTTATCATTAGCATGAGGGAACTCATACGCTGTAAAGGTGCTAAGACGTGGGTATTTTGCTTCTAAATCCTGAATGTGTTTATGCATTGCATGCACTTGTTTGCTACGGCAGGCATGGATAAAGGTTACAGGTTGTGGCATGTCTAAAGTCACCAACTGATTCAGCATCGCAATCATTGGTGTTAGACCTACACCACCACTGATAAAGACATTGCGTTTTTGTGAATCAATCAGGAAGAAATTACCTGTTGGTGCAGACACTTCGATTTCTGAACCGATCTCCAAGCCATGCAGTGTATTTGATACCCAACCTGGAACCAAGTCACCTTTCTGATCTTCACGTTTTACAGAGATACGTAAGTAGTTGTCTTGTGGGCTGGTAGACAGTGTATATTGACGTGGTTGTTTTAGACCCAGCTCATCGACCAATACACGTACAGAGATGTACTGACCTGCTTCATATTTTGGTAAATCACCACCATCAGAAGGCTCAAGGTAGAATGAGGTGATTTCATCACTTTCAGCCACTTTTTTCGCGATTTTGAAATTACGCCAACCTAACCAACTGCCTTTAGTTTGCTGATGTTGCTCATAAATCGCTTTTTCAGTGCTGATAAACAAGTCTGCCAATTGTCCATATGCTGCTGCCCAAGCTGCAATCAGTGGATCTTCCATTGAAATGCTTAATACTTCACTGATCGAGTGCAGCAAATTTTCGCCGACAATATTATAGTCTGGCGCTTGAATGTTAAGACTCACATGTTTATGCGCAATTAATTCTACAACTGGTAAAAGTACAGATGGGTCCTCAATATTTTCAGCATAAGCCAATACAGCACCCGCCAAGGCTTGTGCCTGAGCACCGCTGCGCTGATGTCCCATGTTAAAGGTTTCTTTGAGGTCAGGGTTATTGCCCAACATACGATTATAGAAGTAACCAGTCAGCGCGACACCATTTTCACGTAGAACAGGAACAGTTGCTTTTACTAGGTCAATTTGCTGCGGAGTCATAGCTGATCTCTCATGGCTGTTATTTATAAGATGTATTTAAAATACATTTTTAAATACATCCGCGCAATACATGTTTTAGTAAAAACCATAAAAAAATTATGGAATATAAAAAGATTCCATAAATTTGTACTTTTTAATTGGGCTTTTAGATTATTTCTTGCCGAAAATAGAACCTAAGAGGCCACGGATAATTTTCTGACCTGTCGACCCACCCAAGCTGCGTGCTGCACTTTTTGCAAAAGTTCCTACAGTGTCTTGAATCAGTTTTTCACGTTGTTTGGCTGAGCGCTCAGCGTCTTTTTGTTGTTCGCGTGCAAGGCGTTCTTGTTCACGCGCTTGCTGTTTAGCGAGTGCATCTGCTTCTTTGGCTTGTTGTTTGGCCAACGCTTCTTGTTCTTTGGCTTCTATTTTATCTTGTTCCGCTTGGACGGCTTGTTGTTGGCGCTCCGCCACTTTATTTTGTAAAAGTTCATAGGCACTTTCACGATCTGCTTCGGTGTCATACACACCTGCGACAACGCTATTTGCCATCAGAGCTTTGCGTTCTTCTACAGCAATTGGGCTAAATGAAGAGTAGGGTGGCATCACCCAAGCACGTTCAACAATTTGAGGTGTGCCTTGTTCATCTAGACAGCTGATCAGTGCTTCACCTACAGCCAGTTCCGTAATCACTTGATCGACTTTAAACGCAGGATTGGCTCGAAAAGTATCTGCTGCCGTCTTAACAGCTTTCTGATCTTTCGGGGTAAATGCACGTAGCGCATGTTGAACACGGTTACCCAGTTGTCCTAAAACACTCTCAGGTAGGTCAAGTGGATTTTGCGTTACAAAGTAAATGCCGACCCCTTTAGAGCGAATCAGACGAACCACTTGTTCAATCTTTTCTTGTAAAGCAGGGCTGGCATTATCAAACAATAAATGCGCTTCATCAAAGAAGAACACCAGTTTGGGTTTATCCATATCTCCAACTTCGGGCAATTGTTCAAACAGTTCTGACAGCATCCAAAGTAAAAAAGTCGCATAGAGCTTAGGGGTATTCATTAACTTGTCGGCGGCGAGCAGGTTGATGTTGCCACGACCTTGTGCATCCGTTTGAATGAAATCCATGATATTGAGCGCAGGCTCACCAAAAAACTTGTCACCACCTTGATCGGCCAATGCGAGCAAATTACGTTGAATTGCACCTAAGCTTGCAGGTGATAAATTGCCATATTCATTTTTAAATTCTGCTGCATGTTCACTGACGTAGCTGATCATGGCTTTTAAGTCTTTAAAGTCGATGAGCAATAAGCCCTGATCATCAGCAATACGAAAGACCGCTGATAACACACCTTCTTGCGTGTCATTTAAGTTGAGGATTCGGGCAAGGAGCAGTGGGCCAATTTCAGAAATGGTAGTGCGAATGGGATGACCTTGTTCACCAAACAAATCCCAAAACACCACAGGGGAGGCAGCAAAAGGAATGCTCTCGATATTTAAACTTTTAATTCGTTCGTCAAACTTAGGATTGCTTTCACCTGCTTTGGCAAGGCTAGAAACATCCCCTTTGGCATCGGCTAAAAATACAGGTACACCCAGCCGAGAAAAACTTTCTGCCAACACCTTCAACGTCACCGTCTTACCAGTACCTGTGGCCCCAGCAATCAAACCATGGCGGTTTGCAAATTGTGAATGAAGCACCACATCTTGTGTAGTGTCTTGTGTTTTTTTGCCAATAACAATTGGTGTACCCATAGATGTTCCTGTATTTATTCGAGTTGCTGTTTATTTAAATGTTGTAGTGCGTTTTCTATATCTTGTATTAAATCTGCAGGATGTTCTAGTCCTATACAAAAGCGAACCAGTAAGCCGGCTTGAATGTGTGAATGTTCGAGTACACGCATATCTTTTAAGTTATATAGCATGACTAAACTGACTGGGCCACCCCAGCTAAAACCAAGCTTAAAGAGTTTCAGCGCATCGCAAAAGCAGCGTACATCTAGCAGGCTATATTTTTCATTAAATACCACGCTGACCAAGCCTGCACTGTGTTGTTCTGTACAAATTTCTTTCCAATACTGATGTCCTGCGGAAGCTTCATCGGCTGGGTGTAAAACCTGTACAAAGGCTGGCTGTTGTTTTAGCCAATTTAATAAAGTTAAAGCACTTTGTGACTGGTGTTCATAGCGCAAGCGCATAGAAGCCAGGCTGCGTTGTACTTGCGCGGCGTCATCACCAGAGATACTAATGCCTTGAATGGCGTGGGCACGAAACAGTTTGTGATGAAGCTTTTTATCTCGTGTAATTACCGAGCCCATTAAAATATCGCCACCACCACTTGGGTATTTGGTCAAGGCATGCACACTGATATCCACGCTTAGGTGTTCATTGCCAAAATCAAAAGCATTAAAGGCGATACCAGCACCCCACGTATTGTCCAGTGCAGTGAGCATGTTCTGTGCTTGGGCTTTTTTGACCAAGCCGACTAAATCAGGAAACTCTAAAGTGACAGAACCCGCCGCTTCTAACCAGATAAGCTTGGCTTGCGCTGAAGGGTTAAATGAATCGACATCAATCGGGTTATAAACCTTGACCATGATGCCGTAGCGGGTTTCTAGGTTACGCAGATGTTCCATATTTGGGCCATAGATATTATCTGCGACCCAAACCTCATCCCCCTGACTTAAAAAACATGAATTGACCAAATTAATTGCAGATAAACCGCTTGGTGCGAGTAAGTGATACAAGCCACCTTCAATCTGAGCAATCTGATCCCCTAGGGTAAATGTAGTGGGCGTACCATGTGTGCCATAGCTATAGTCATAATCATCAGTCCAATGGCGATTAAATAGCGCATCTGTATTTTCGAAAATTATAGTGGATGCACGAAACAGGGGAGGTTGAACACTATTGATGTATTGCGGTGCCATTCTTGGTGCATGAATGAGTTCAGTTTGAGGATTCTTTTTCACGTGGCGCTCTGAAATGATCAAAATAATAATGAATGTTCAAAAGAATACGACTAAAACGCATGGATTTACGATGCTTTTGTATAGAAAATTAAGTGAAAAGCAAAGTTGGCTTCATTCTTGCAAAACCGATATCAGAGCAACAACAATAGGTTTAGCGCATGAAGTCGCATTTAAAAGTACATTATTTTCAGCATATTGCTGGCGAAGGGTTCGGCAGTTGTTATGATTTTTTAAAACAGCATCAGGCCAAAATTACGGCCACAGAATTCTTTGCATTACCTGTCGATCAAGCCTTGGATCTCGAGGCTTTGCCGCATGTTGAAGATGTCGATTTACTTATCATCATGGGTGGGACCATGAGCGTAAATGATGAGGCAAATTTCCCATGGTTAAAAATAGAAAAACGATGGCTGCGACGCTATTTAGCACTCGGCAAACCCGCAATCGGGCTTTGTTTAGGCGGGCAATTGATTGCCAATGCTTTGGGTGGGGCGGTGAGCCGAAATGCACAACAAGAATTGGGTTGGACGACCATCCGTAAGGTCGCTAACGTACCGCATGACTGTTTCAAACTACCGGAAGAGTTTAAAGTCATGCAGTGGCATAGTGAAACATTTGAAATTCCCAAAGGAGCAGTATTACTGGCGGAAAATGATGCATGTCGTAATCAAATGTATCAAATCGGACAAAATGTTTTGGGCTTTCAATTTCATCCTGAAATTACTCCTGAAGTACTCGATTTATTTTTGGAAAATGATGAAGAAGTGGCATTTTTTTCAGGAATACATGTGCAGCCAGTACATGATCTACGGAAAAGCGCAAAAAACAAATTTATTGAGGGAAATCAAATACTAAACCAAGCAATAGAGTATGTATTAAGAAAAAATGCCTATTGATTAAAAGTTAAGCAATTGATCTTGCATAAAAAATGAAAAATATAAGAAAAACAGCAAAAGAGATTTGCTTATGCATTAAACAATAGCTATAATGGGCGACCCTTTGATGAAGGGGGTTAGCTACGAATAAAGTAGTTAACATCGTGACAGTCACGGCATCGATCGTGACCTTAGTGATATTTCACTGCTCTTGACACTTGCCTCTTTTAAAGTGGGGTGAGATGCGTCAAGGGTGATTCTTTATATATTTGGCTTGGAGTTAACTGGTATGTCTAACCAGAGAATTCGTATCCGTCTTAAGTCTTTTGATCACCGTCTAATTGATCAATCAGCTCAAGAAATCGTAGAAACAGCAAAACGTACTGGTGCACAAGTTTGTGGTCCAATCCCGATGCCTACACGTATCGAACGTTTTAACGTTTTAACATCACCACACGTTAACAAAGATGCGCGTGACCAATACGAGATCCGCACTTACAAACGTTTGATCGACATCGTTCAACCTACAGATAAAACTGTTGATGCATTGATGAAGTTAGATCTTGCAGCTGGTGTTGATGTTCAGATCGCTTTGGGTTAAGGCTTTCGGTTAATTAACGCTCTAAGTTAATTAGGCCGCTTTTTTAGAGGTTTATGCACATGGCTATTGGTTTAGTCGGTCGCAAGTGCGGTATGACACGTATCTTTACAGATGCTGGTGTTTCTGTACCTGTAACAGTGATTGAGGTTGATCCTAACCGCATCACACAAATCAAAACGCTTGAAACTGATGGTTATCAAGCGATTCAAATCACTACTGGTGAACGTCGCGAATCTCGCGTAACTAATGCTCAGAAAGGTCACTTTGCGAAAGCTGGTGTTGCTGCTGGTCGTCTAGTTCAAGAATTTCGCGCTACAGAAGCTGATCTTGAAGGTCGTGAAGTTGGCGGAACTATCGGTGTAGATGTGTTTACAGTGGGTCAAATCGTTGACGTTACTGGTACATCTAAAGGTAAAGGTTTCCAAGGTGGTGTTAAGCGTTGGAACTTCCGTACTCAAGACGCTACACATGGTAACTCTGTATCTCACCGTGTTATCGGTTCTACAGGTCAAAACCAGACTCCTGGTCGCGTGTTCAAAGGCAAAAAAATGCCTGGTCACTTAGGTGCTGAACGTGTAACTACACAGGGTCTTGAAATCGTTGCTATCGACGCAGAACGTTCAGTTCTAGTTGTTAAAGGCGCGGTTCCTGGTGCTACTGGTGGCGACGTTACTGTTCGTCCTACTATCAAGGCCTGAGGGGAAATAACGTGAATTTAAATACTGTTTCCGGCTCTGCTGTTGAGTTATCTGAAGTTGCGTTTGGTCGTGATTTTAACGAAGCTCTTGTACACCAAGTTGTTACAGCTTACTTAGCTGGTGGTCGTCAAGGTTCAAAAGCGCAAAAATCACGTGCTGACGTTTCTGGCGGTGGTAAAAAACCTTTCCGTCAAAAAGGTACTGGCCGCGCTCGTGCTGGTTCTATTCGTAGCCCAATCTGGGTTGGCGGTGGTAAAACTTTTGCTGCTCGTCCACAAGACTGGTCTCAAAAAGTAAACCGTAAAATGTATCGCGGTGCTATGCAATGCATCCTGGCTGAGCTTGTTCGTCAAGATCGCCTTGTTTTAGTTGAAGAGATTGCTGTTGCAGCTCCAAAAACTAAAGAATTGCTTGCAAAACTTAACGACTTGAATGCACCTCGTGCATTAATCGTTACAGATGCTGTTGATGAGAACTTGTATCTTGCTGCTCGCAACATTCCACACGTTGATGTGGTTGATGCTGCTGCAATCGATCCTGTTAGCTTGATCGCGTTCGATAAAGTTGTTATGTCTGTTGCTGCTGCTAAGAAAATTGAGGTAGAACTCGGATGAACAACGAACGTATCTATCAAGTCCTACAAGGACCTGTATTCTCAGAAAAAGCACAAGTTTTAGGCGAAACTGCTGGTGTTCAAGTGTTCAAAGTTGCACTAGATGCAAACAAACTTGAAATCAAAAAAGCCGTTGAGCAACTATTTGGTGTTCAAGTTGTTAAAGTTAACACAACGATCACTAAAGGTAAGACTAAACGCTTTGGTAAAACATTAGGACGTCGTTCTGATGTTAAAAAAGCATACGTCACCCTGAAAGCTGGCCAAGATGTTGAAATGGCTGACTTGGGCGATACCGCTGAAAACGCAGCGGAATAAGGACGAAAATTATGCCGATTCAAAAATGTAAGCCAACGTCTCCAGGACGTCGCTTTGTAGAGAAAGTGGTTCATAACCACCTTCACAAAGGCGCGCCATATGCTCCGTTGGTTGAAGCTAAAAAACGTACTGGCGGTCGTAATAACAACGGTCACATTACAACTCGTCACGTTGGTGGTGGTCATAAACAGCACTACCGTATCGTAGACTTCAAACGTAACAAAGACAGCATCCCAGCTGTAGTTGAGCGTATTGAATACGATCCAAACCGTACAGCTCATATTGCTTTATTGAAATATGCTGACGGTGAACGTCGCTATATTATTGCACCTAAAGGCCTTCGCGCTGGTGATCAAGTTCAGTCTGGTAACGATGCTCCAATCCGTCCAGGTAACTGCTTGCCACTTCGCAACATGCCTATCGGTTCTACTCTTCACAACATCGAGCTTAAAATCGGTAAAGGCGCACAATTAGTACGTTCTGCTGGTACATCTGCTCAATTGTTGGGTCGTGACGGTTCTTACGCTATCATTCGTCTTCGTTCAGGCGAAATGCGTAAAGTACACGTTGAATGCCGTGCTGTGTTAGGTGAAGTTTCTAACTCAGAAAGCAACCTTCGTTCACTTGGTAAAGCAGGTGCATCACGCTGGCGTGGCGTTCGTCCTACCGTACGTGGTATGGCGATGAACCCAGTAGACCATCCACATGGTGGTGGTGAAGGACGTAACAAAGGTATTCAACCTGTAAGTCCATGGGGTCAAAAAGCTAAAGGGTACAAAACACGTACCAACAAGCGTACGACTAAGATGATCATTCGCGACCGTCGCGTTAAGTAACAAGTAAAGGAATCTGACAATGCCTCGTTCTCTGAAAAAAGGCCCATTCGTCGATGCGCACTTGTTCGCTAAGGTTGAAGCGGCTATCGCGGCTAATAACCGTAAGCCGATCAAAACTTGGTCGCGTCGTTCGATGATCTTACCGGATTTTGTTGGTCTAACAATTTCTGTACACAATGGCCGTAACCATGTTCCAGTGATCGTATCTGAGCATATGGTTGGTCATAAATTAGGTGAATTCGCGCCAACTCGTACCTATCGTGGTCACGGTGTTGACAAGAAGTCTAAACGTTAATAGGTGCTATGATGGAAGTAACTGCTAAATTACGCGGTGCCGCTATCTCGGCACAAAAAGCACGTTTGGTTGCAGACCTAATTCGCGGCAAATCTGTTGCGCATGCTTTAAATATCTTAAACTTCAGCAACAAAAAAGCTGCAGTTTTAGTTAAAAAAGCATTGGAATCTGCGATTGCAAACGCTGAACACAATAACAGTTTAGATGTAGACGACCTTAAAGTTTCTACGATCTACGTTGATGAAGGCATGAGCCTGAAACGTATTTTGCCACGTGCTAAAGGCCGTGCAGATCGTATTACTAAGCGTACTTGTCACATTACCGTTAAGGTAGGGGTTTGATATGGGTCAGAAGGTTCATCCAATCGGTATCCGCCTAGGTGTTGTGAAACGTCATAACGCTAACTGGTATGCGAATCCGAAACAATATGCTGAATATTTGCTAAAAGATCTTCAAGTTCGTGAGTTTTTAACTAAAAAACTTAAGAATGCGATGGTAAGCAATATTCTTATCGAACGCCCTACAGGCGCAGCTAAAGTAACTATTAGCACTGCACGTCCTGGTATCGTGATCGGTAAAAAAGGCGAAGACATTGAGAAACTACAACGCGAATTAACAGCCATTATGGGTGTTCCTGCGCAAGTAAGTATCAATGAAATCGATCGCCCAGATTTAGACGCTCGTTTAGTTGCTGAAGCAATCGCTTCTCAATTAGAAAAACGTGTAATGTTCCGTCGTGCTATGAAGCGTGCGGTTCAAAACTCTATGCGTGCTGGTGCTAAAGGTATCAAAGTAGAAGTTTCAGGCCGTCTAGGTGGTGCTGAGATTGCTCGTACTGAATGGTATCGTGAAGGTCGTGTACCTCTTCATACTCTTCGTGCTGACATCGACTATGCTACTATGCGTGCTGAGACTACTTACGGTACGATCGGCGTTAAAGTATGGATCTTCCGTGGTGAGATCTTGGGCGGCATGAAACAAGTCATGAACCCAGCTCCAGCTGAAGAACGTCCAGCTAAACGTGGTCGTGGTCGTGGTGAAGGTCAAGAGCGTCGTGGTCGTCGCAATGATCGTTCTGCTGAAAAAGGAGAATAATCCATGTTACAACCTAAACGTACTAAATTCCGTAAAGTGCAAAAAGGCCGTAACACTGGTCTAGCACATCGCGGTAGCTCAGTATCTTTTGGTACTATTGCACTTAAATCAATTGAACGTGGTCAAATGACTGCACGTCAAATTGAAGCAGCGCGTCGTACAATCAGCCGTCGTATTAAACGTGGTGGTAAGATCTTTATCCGTGTTTTCCCAGACAAACCAATTACTGAAAAACCATTAGAAGTTCGTATGGGTAAAGGTAAAGGTTCTGTGGAATACTGGGTTTGCCAAATCAAACCAGGTAAAGTCTTGTACGAAATTGATGGTGTTAACGAAGAACTTGCTCGCGAAGCGTTTACGCTTGCTGCTGCAAAACTTCCGTTTAAAACCACTATCGTGACTCGGACGGTAATGTAATGAAAACTAATGATCTACGTGAAAAGTCGGTAGAAGAGTTGACAGCTTTGCTTGATGAGCAACAGCTTAACCAATTCCGTCTTCGTATGGCGAAAGCAACTGGTCAATTGGGTAAATCGCACGAAGTTGCGCTTACTCGTAAAACTATTGCTCGTATTAAGACACTCCTAACCGAAAAACAGGGGAACGGACAATGAGTGAACAAACAGTTCGCACGTTAACCGGTAAAGTAGTTAGCGACAAGATGGACAAGTCTATCGTTGTTCTTATCGAACGCCGCGTTCAACACCCGTTGTATGGCAAATCAATCCGCCGTTCAACTAAATTACACGCTCATGATGAAAACAATGTTGCTAAAGTTGGCGACGTAGTAAGCATCAAAGAAAGCCGCCCAATTTCTAAAACTAAGTCTTGGACTTTAGTTGAAGTTGTTGAAGCTGCTGCTGAGTAATTAAACGTTCTTGCATCATCGGTCAATTTCGAGTACTCTTTGAGCCTTTCGAAATTGCGACCGGTGATGCTCGGTTTTGGAGTAGGGCAATGATTCAAACCGAAAGTATGCTCGACGTAGCAGACAACAGTGGTGCTCGCCGCGTACAATGTATTAAAGTACTTGGTGGTTCACATCGTCGTTATGCTTCTGTTGGCGACATTATTAAAGTTACTGTAAAAGAAGCTATTCCACGCGCACGTGTTAAAAAAGGTGACGTGATGAATGCTGTAGTTGTACGTACAAAATTCGGCATCCGTCGTGCAGATGGTTCAGTTATTCGTTTCGACGATAACGCAGCTGTTATTTTGAACAACAACAAAGCGCCGATTGCAACTCGTATTTTCGGACCAGTGACTCGTGAACTTCGTACTGAACAGTTCATGAAAATTATTTCATTGGCTCCTGAAGTTCTATAAGAGGCACTCATGGCTAAGATTAAAAAGGGCGATCAAGTAATTGTGATCGCAGGTAAAGAAAAAGGCAAACAAGGTACTGTTTTGTCTGTTTCAAATGACCGTGTTAAGGTTGAAGGCCTTAACTTGGTAACGAAGCATCAAAAGCCTAACCGAGCTACTGGCGCTGAAGGCGGCATCGTAACTCAAGAAGCTGAGCTTCATATCTCTAACGTGGCAATTTTTAATGCTACAACCCAAAAGGCTGACCGTGTTGGTTACCAAGTGATTGAAGGCGTGAAAACTCGCGTATTCAAATCTAATGGTGAATCAGTGGCGGTAGCGAAGTAATAGGTTGACTAGGCAATGGCCAGACTTAAAACGCGTTACAATGACGAACTTAAGGCTCAATTGAAAGAAACATTGGGCGTTAAGAATGTGATGGATATTCCTCGCATTACAAAAATCACCATCAACATGGGTGTTGGTGCTGCATCAGCTGACAAGAAATTGTTAGATGGCGCTCTTTCTGATATGCAAGCAATTGCTGGTCAAAAACCAGTACTTACTTTAGCTCGTAAATCTATCGCTGGTTTCAAAATCCGTGATGGTTGGCCGATCGGCTGTAAAGTTACTTTACGCGGCGAACGTATGTACGAATTCTTAGACCGTTTGATCTCTATCGCGATCCCTCGTATCCGTGACTTCCGTGGTTTCTCTGCGAAATCATTCGATGGTCGTGGTAACTACTCAATGGGTCTTAAGGAACAAATCATGTTCCCTGAAATCGATTTTGATAAGATTGATCGTATTCGTGGTATGGATATTACCATCACTACGACTGCTCGCACCGATGACGAAGGCCGTGCGCTTATGCGTGCATTCGGCTTCCCGTTCAAATAAGAGGTCGATATGGCTAAGAAAGGTATGATTAATCGCGAATTGAAACGCGAAGCTACTGTTGCTAAATACGCTGCGAAACGTGCTGAATTAAAAGCAATTATCGCAAATGTAAATGCATCAGACGAAGAACGTTTCGAAGCGATGATGAAATTTCAAGCATTACCACGTAATGCGTCTCCAGTACGTCTACGTAACCGTTGTGGTTTAACTGGTCGTCCTCATGGTTACTTCCGTAAGTTCGGTTTAAGCCGTAACAAATTACGTGAAACAGTAATGCAAGGTGATGTACCGGGCGTTGTTAAGGCAAGCTGGTAAGGAGCACTATAAATGAGTATGCAAGATACCGTTGCCGACATGCTAACACGTGTTCGTAACGCACAAATGGCAAAGAAACAAACTGTTTCTATGCCAAACTCAAAGTTGAAAGTTGCGATTGCTAACGTACTTCAACAAGAAGGTTATATCGCTGATGTAGCTGTTGCTGACAATGAAGGCAAAGCAACTTTAACGATTACTTTAAAATATTTCGAAGGCAAACCAGTTATTGATACTGTGAAACGCGTAAGCCGTCCTGGTCTACGTCAATATCGCGGTAAAGATGCACTTCCTAGCGTTAAGCAAGGTTTAGGTATTGCAATTGTTTCTACAAGCAAAGGCATCATGACTGATCGCGCTGCACGTGCTGCAGGTATCGGTGGTGAAGTTATTGCTTTTGTTTCTTAATAGGTGATTCCTCATGTCTCGTGTGGCTAAAGCCCCAGTAACTGTACCTAACGGTGTTACAGTTACTCAGAACGGCCGGCAGGTCGAAGTGAAAGGCAGCAAAGGTACATTGTCTTTCAACCTGCATGCGCTGGTCGAGCTAAAACAGGAAGACGGTACTCTAGTTATTGCTCCTAAAGCTGAATCTAAAGATGCTTGGATGCAAGCTGGTACTGCTCGCGCTGTGCTTAACAACCTTGTAAAAGGTGTTAACGAAGGTTTCGAACGTAAGTTACAGCTTATCGGTGTTGGTTATAAAGCTGCGGTTAAAGGTAACATTGTTAACCTTAACCTTGGTTTCTCTCACCCGATCGACTACAACCTTCCTGAAGGTGTAACTGCAGAAACTCCTACTGCAACTGAAATTGTACTTAAATCTGCTGATAAAGCTAAATTAGGTCAAGTTGCTGCAGAAATCCGTGGTTACCGTCCGCCAGAGCCTTATAAAGGTAAAGGTGTTCGTTATTCTGACGAAGTTGTACTTCGTAAAGAAGCTAAGAAGAAATAAGGCGCGAGGTTCTTATGAACGAAAAGAAACAATCCCGTTTGCGTCGTGCGAAAAGCACACGCTTGCACATCCGTGCATTGGGTGCGACTCGTTTGTGTGTAAACCGCACTCCGCGTCACATCTATGCTCAAGTTATCTCTGCAGATGGTGGCAAAGTATTAGCGCAAGCTTCTACTTTAGACGCTACTCTACGTGCTGGTACTACTGGTAACGTTGAATCGGCTCAGAAAGTTGGTGCTTTAATTGCAGAACGTGCTAAAGCGGCTGGTGTAACTAAAGTTGCATTTGACCGTTCTGGTTTCAAATATCATGGTCGTATCAAAGCCTTGGCTGATGCTGCTCGTGAAAACGGCTTGGAGTTCTAATCATGGCTAAAGTTGAACAAAACGAAGGTCTTGTTGAAAAGCTGGTTGCCGTTGATCGTGTAGCCAAAGTTGTTAAGGGTGGTCGTATCTTCTCTTTCACAGCATTAACTGTTGTGGGTGATGGTAATGGTCGCGTAGGTTTTGGTCGTGGTAAAGCACGTGAAGTTCCAGCTGCTATTTCTAAAGCACTTGAAGCTGCTCGTCGCAACATGATTACTGTTGACCTTGTTGACGGTACTGTTCAGCACCCTATCAATGCTCGTCACGGTGCAAGCCGCGTTTACATGCAACCTGCTTCTGAAGGTACTGGTGTAATTGCTGGTGGCGCTATGCGTGCAGTTTTAGAAGCTGTAGGTGTACGTAACGTATTAACTAAGTGTTATGGTTCTACTAACGCTGCTAACGTAGTAAACGCAACTTTTAACGGTTTGCGTGATATGACTTCTCCTGAGAAAGTTGCTGCGAAACGTGGTTTATCAGTAGCACAAATTCAAGGGTAATCAATCATGAAAACGATTAAAGTTACCCAGACTAAATCTTCATCGCATCGCTTGAAAAATCACAAGCTTAGCCTTAAAGGTTTAGGTCTGCGTCGTATTGGTCATACAGTTGAAGTGCAAGATACGCCTTCTAACCGTGGTATGATCAACCAAGTTTACTATATGGTTAGTGTAGAGGAATAAGCCATGACTCTGCGTTTAAATACAATTGCACCTGCAGAAGGTGCTAAGCGTGACAACCTTCGTTTAGGCCGTGGTATCGGTTCTGGCGTTGGTAAGACTGGTGGCCGTGGTGTCAAAGGTCAAAACTCACGTAAGAGCGGTGGTACACGTCCTGGTTTCGAAGGTGGTCAAACTGCGTTATATCGTCGTTTACCTAAATTCGGTTTCACTAGCCAAATGGCTTTGAAAACTGCTGAAGTACGTTTATCAGAACTTGCTAAAGTTGAAGGCGACATCGTGTCTCTTGAAACTTTAAAAGCTGCTAACGTTGTACGTAAAGATATGTTGCGTGCACGCATCGTACTTTCTGGTGAAATTACTCGTGCATTCACTGTTCAAGGTGTTGCATTGACTAAAGGCGCTAAAGCTGCTGTTGAAGCTGCTGGCGGTAAAGTCGAGGAGTAATCCCCAGTGTCTATGACTCCTAGTTCGACAGGTCATGTTAACATGATGAAAGGCCAACCTTTTCATGTGAAATATCGTGAAATTATTCGCCGTATGATGTTCCTCATCGGGGCGTTGTTGGTTTTTCGACTGGGAGCACATATTCCAGTACCGGGCATTAACAATGCCGCACTAGAGAATCTGTTTAATGCAAACCAAGGTACGATCCTTGGTTTGTTTAACATGTTCTCAGGTGGTGCATTAGAGCGTATGTCAATTCTTGCTCTTGGGATTATGCCGTATATCTCTGCATCGATTATCGTGCAGTTAATGTCTACGGTTGTTCCTTCGCTGGAAGCTTTAAAGAAAGAAGGCGAACAAGGTAAGCGTAAGATCAATCAATATACGCGACAAGGCACATTGTTTCTTGCACTTGTGCAAGCCGTTGGGATGTGTGCAGGTCTGATTAGTCAAAATATTACTTTGACTAGTGGACTTGCTTTTTACGTTCCTGCTGTAACTTCTTTGGTTGCAGGTACAATGTTCCTGATGTGGTTAGGTGAGCAAATTACTGAGCGTGGAGTAGGGAATGGTATTTCCATGATCATCTTCGCTGGTATCGTTGCTGGTTTGCCGAACTTGGTTCTGCAATCTTTAACCTCAGTAGATAATGGCCAATCAAGTTTAATTGGTCTTGCAATCTTTGCATTGCTATCTGTTGCAGTGTTAGCAGCAATTGTGTTTATTGAGAAGGCGCAGCGTCGCATTCCAGTAAACTATGCTCAAAAACAGCAAGGTCGTCGTGTATTTACTGCTCAGCAAACACATTTGCCATTAAAAATTAATATGGCGGGTGTGATTCCTGCAATTTTTGCGAGTTCATTGCTATTGTTCCCAGCGAGCTTAGGGCAATGGGTTGGCAGTGCAGACCCAAATGCTGGCGTGATTAAACGTGGCCTACAAGATTTGGCACTCGTATTGTCGCCGGGTCAACCGATGTATTTGGTGCTATTTGGTGCATTAATTATCTTCTTCTGTTACTTCTATACTGCGCTAGTATTTAGTCCGAAAGAAGTGTCAGAGAATTTAAAACGTAGTGGTGCTTATGTACCGGGTATTCGTCCTGGTGAGCAAACTGCACGCTATTTAGATCATATTTTGAATCGTTTGACTTTTATTGGCGCGGTTTATATCACAATCATCTGTTTAATGCCGATGATTCTACAAAGCTCATTTGGTATTCCATTTAGCTTAGGTGGTACGTCTTTACTGATCGTAGTGGTGGTGGTGATGGACTTTATGGCTCAGCTCCAAGCTCATCTCACATCGCATCAATATGACAATCAATCGTTAATGCGTAAAACGACTGCTCATCCGAAAGGATAAGCGCACTTAGAGGTTTCATTATGAAAGTTCAAGCTTCTGTAAAGAAAATTTGTGGTAGCTGTAAAGTTATCCGTCGTAATGGGGTTATTCGCGTAATTTGCAGCGCAGAACCTCGTCATAAGCAGCGTCAAGGTTAATCTGATCAAGACCTGTTGATTTCAGTAGGCTAATTAGGTTATTATCCGCCCCTCAAAGATTTTGTCGGGCGGTTGATTATCTTAACTGCCTTTTTGGAGAAAATTGAATGGCTCGTATTGCCGGTGTAAACATTCCGGATAACAAGCATGCTGTTATCTCTCTAACGTACATTTTTGGTATTGGTCGCCACACTGCAAAAGCTATCTTAGCTGCTGCTGGTATTGCACCAACAACTAAAATTCGTGAATTAGATGACGCTCAGCTTGATGCGATTCGTGCAGAAGTTACTAAGGTTCCTACCGAAGGTGATTTACGTCGCGAAATTTCCATGAACATTAAACGTTTAATGGATTTAGGCTGCTACCGCGGTCTTCGTCATCGTCGCAGCTTGCCTGTCCGTGGTCAACGCACCAAAACTAACGCACGTACCCGTAAAGGTCCGCGCAAACCTATTAAGAAATAAGATTTCTGGAAGCTAAAAGATGGCTAAAGATACTCGCACACGCAAGAAGGTCACTCGTACCGTCTCTGAAGGTGTTGCACACATTCACGCTTCTTTTAATAACACCATTGTGACTATTACCGATCGTCAAGGTAATGCACTGGCTTGGGCTACCTCTGGTGGACAAGGCTTCCGTGGATCACGTAAATCAACTCCGTTTGCTGCTCAGGTAGCTGCTGAAGTTGCTGGTAAAGCTGCTTTAGATTACGGTTTGAAAAACTTGGACGTCCTTGTAAAAGGTCCTGGTCCAGGTCGTGAATCTGCGGTTCGTGCTTTAGGTGCAGTGGGTTATAAAATTAACAGCATTACCGATGTGACGCCAATCCCGCACAACGGTTGCCGTCCACCTAAAAAACGTCGCGTGTAAGGAGAAACATTCATGGCTCGTTATATTGGTCCAAAATGCAAACTCTCTCGCCGCGAAGGGACAGACCTGCAATTAAAATCTGGCGTTAAACCATTTGACGTCAAAACAAAAAAAGCTGCTAAAGCACCTGGCCAACATGGTGGCGCTCGTGGCGGCAAACAATCTGAGTACTCACTACAATTACGTGAAAAACAAAAAGTACGTCGTATGTACGGTGTTTTAGAGCGTCAATTTAGTAACTACTACAAAGAAGCTGCTCGTGTTAAAGGCGCAACAGGTGAAAACTTGTTGAAACTTCTTGAAAGCCGTCTAGATAACGTTGTTTATCGCATGGGTTTTGGTTCTACACGTGCAGAAGCTCGTCAGCTTGTATCTCACCGTTCAATCACTTTAAATGGTCGTCGTGTTAATATCGCGTCTATCCAAGTTAAAGCTGGTGACGTTGTTGCAGTTCACGAAGGTGCTAAACAACAATTGCGTATCAAAAACGCAGTTGAGTTAGCGACTCAACGTGGCATTCCATCTTGGATTGAAATTGATCATTCTAAATTGGAAGGTACATTCAAAGCTGCACCAGATCGCTCTGATTTACCTGCTGAAATCAACGAAAGCTTGATTGTAGAATTGTATTCTAAATAATCCTTGAGGTAGCAATAATGACGCGTACTGCAAATGAGTTTCTAACTCCGCAAGCGATTAAGGTCGAAGCGGCAAGCGGGACCTCGGCAAAAGTTATTCTAGAACCATTAGAGCGTGGCTTTGGTCATACTCTTGGTAATGCTTTACGTCGTATCCTTTTGTCTTCTTTACCTGGCGCAGCCGTGGTTGAAGTAGAGATTGAAGGTGTCGAGCACGAGTACAGTACTTTGGAAGGCTTGCAGCAGGACATCGTCGAGCTCTTGCTGAACCTAAAAGGATTGTCTATTAAGCTGTTCGATCAAAATGAAGCTTATCTGACATTGGAAAAACAAGGTCCTGGCGACGTTACAGCCGCTGACCTTCGTTTACCACACAATGTTGAAGTGGTTAACCCTGAACATTTGATCGGTACTTTAAGTGCTTCTGGCTCATTAAAAATGCGCCTGAAAGTTTCTCAAGGTCGTGGTTATGAGACTTCTGATTCACGCTTCCCTGAGGGTGAAACTCGCCCAGTGGGTCGTTTGCAATTAGATGCTTCTTACAGCCCAATTAAACGTGTGTCTTACACAGTGGAAAACGCTCGTGTAGAACAACGTACTGACCTTGATAAATTGATCATTGATCTTGAAACCAACGGTACTGTTGATCCTGAAGAAGCTATCCGCAAAGCGGCAACAATCTTGCAACAACAAATTGCAATTTTTGTTGATCTTCAGAAAGATCAAGCACCAGTTGCTCAAGAGCCTCGTGAAGAAGTTGATCCGATTTTGCTTCGTCCAGTAGATGATCTAGAGCTTACTGTTCGTTCTGCTAACTGTTTGAAAGCAGAAAATATTTACTACATTGGCGATCTTGTTCAACGTACTGAAGTTGAGTTGCTTAAAACTCCTAACTTAGGTAAAAAATCGTTGACTGAGATTAAAGATGTTCTGGCATCGAAAGGCTTGCAATTGGGCATGCGTTTAGAGAACTGGCCACCGGCTAGCCTCCGCATGGACGATCGCTTTGCTTATCGTAGCCGTTAATTAAGTAGGACTATCACCATGCGTCATCGTAATAGTGGTGTGAAATTAGGCCGTACAAGCAGTCATCGTAAAGCGATGTTCCAAAACATGGCTAATTCTTTGTTCGAACACGAGTTAATTAAAACTACTGTTCCTAAAGCAAAAGAATTGCGTCGTGTTGCTGAGCCTTTAATCACTTTAGCTAAAGTCGATTCTGTAGCAAACCGCCGTTTAGCGTTTGCTCGTACTCGTTCAGCTGCAACTGTTGGTAAATTATTTACCGTTCTTGGCCCTCGTTACAAAGAACGTAACGGCGGTTATCTACGTGTTCTTAAAGCGGGCTTCCGTGCAGGTGATGCTGCACCGATGGCTTACGTTGAGCTAGTAGATCGCGAAGTTAACTAATTTCGTGAAGAGCAGCGTACGTTGTTCTAAAAAAGGTCGGTTTTTAACCGACCTTTTTTAATGCCTGCAGTTTTGTGTTGGCTGTATATTGTTAGACAATAATTCAATTTGTCCTTAAAAGATAAAAATAAATCGCCTTTTGCTTAAACTTGACATTGTGCATTGTCAAAAATGTGATTTAATAAATATAAATCTAAGATAGGTTAAAAGAACAACATGGAAAAACAAGTTGATATTCTCATTGTAGGTGCAGGGATCTCCGGTGTAGGTTTGGCTGCGCATCTTTCAAAAAAATGTCCAAATCGTTCATTTGAAATTATTGAACGTCGTGAAAGTTTCGGTGGTACATGGGATCTTTTTAAATATCCGGGTATTCGTTCTGATTCGGACATGTCAACTTTTGGCTTTAATTTTAAGCCGTGGAAAAAATCTAGTGTGCTTGCTGATGGGTCTTCGATTAAAGGCTACCTTTCTGAAGTGATTGACGAATATAAGATCAAAGAAAAAATTCATTTTCAACATCGTGTTGTGAGTGCAAATTACGACTCACAAGCTCGTAAATGGTCTGTTGTTATTGAAGATGCGAAGAAGAAACAACAAACCTGGGTTGCAAATTTCGTCTTTGGCTGTACGGGTTATTATAATTATGACCAAGGGTTCCAACCTGAGTTTAAAGGGCAGGAAAATTTCAAAGGTACTTTTATTCATCCACAGCATTGGCCTGAAAATTTTAATTATGCAGGCAAAAAAGTGGTGATTATTGGTAGTGGCGCAACAGCGATTACACTGGTACCAGCTATGGCAAAAGGCGGTGCAGGGCATGTGACTATGCTACAGCGTTCTCCAACCTATATTGCCTCAGTACCTTCTATTGACATCATTTACGACAAAATGCGTAAAGTATTACCTGAAGATGTTGCTTATAAACTGACCCGTGCACGAAATATCGGTGTCCAACGAGCTGTTTATGCTGTTGCACAAAAGCAACCTAAATTACTCCGTAAATTTTTATTAAAATCAATTGAGTTGCAGTTGAAAGGTAAAGTAGATATGAAGCACTTTACCCCAGATTACAATCCTTGGGATCAGCGCCTTTGTGTGGTGCCAGATGGTGATTTGTTTAAAATTTTACGCGATGGCCGTGCATCTGTTGAAACCGATCAAATTGAAAGTTTTACTGAAAATGGCATTCAATTGAAATCAGGTAAACATCTTGATGCAGATGTAGTAATTTCTGCTACAGGTCTCAACATTCAAATTTTAGGCGGCATTAGTGCCACAATCGATGGACAGCCACTGAATACCTCAAAACATATGTTGTACCGTGGTGTTATGGTCAGTGATGTACCCAATATGGCGATGATTATTGGCTATATTAATGCTTCATGGACTTTAAAAGTCGATATTGCTTCTGAATACATCTGTAAATTGATTAACTATATGGATCAAAATGGTTATAACCAAGTGATTCCACAAGGCGATGCGACCGAGTTGTTAGAAGATACCGTAATGGGCAGTTTGACCTCAGGCTATATTGCACGTGCAGCAGATGTGATGCCAAAACAGGGTAAACATGCACCGTGGAAAGTCAGCAATAACTATTTGGCAGATCGTAAAGAATTAAAGCATGCTTCATTTGAAGATGGAGTGCTGAAATTTGAAAAAAAGTCTGATCAAGTGGCTGCTAAACCCAGATTAGTTTCTTAAGTCTATTACATAAAAAAGGAGCATGATGCTCCTTTTTTTTACTTTAGATGTGTGACTTTAGGGTTTTATTTGATGCGTATTATTTGTTGAAAAATATATCATGTTGAAAATAAGGAAATGTACACAGGGTTAATGTGAATATTCAACAACATTCAGAATTTATAAAATTAAATGATTATGAGCTATATATTAAAGCTTGGCAGCCTGAAACAGCAGATAATGATGCAACTTTGGCTCCGATTATATTGATGCATGATTCTCTAGGCAGTGTGGATTTGTGGCGTGATTTTCCTGCGCAATTGGCTGCTGAGTCTAGCAGAACGGTAATAGCGTATGATCGCTTGGGCTTCGGGAAATCATCAGCAAATCCTGATGTATTAAGTACTGATTTTGTCTATGCCGAAGCACAGCAGGGCTTTAAGGCGCTTCTTCAACATTATTCTATTCAACAGTTTATCGTGATGGGGCATAGTGTTGGCGGAGGAATGTCTGTGGTCATTGCCAGTGAATATACTGAACAATGTCGAGGTCTGATTACCATATCAGCACAGTATGAAGTAGAAGAACTCACATTATCGGGTATACGTGAAGCTAAAACAGGGTTTGCGCAGCAGGGACAGCTTGAACGCTTGGCTAAATATCATGGGGATAAAGCCCAATGGGTTTTAAATGCTTGGACTGAAACTTGGCTCTCACCGAGTTTTCGTCAATGGAACCTCGAGCATTATGTTGGAAAAGTACAGTGTCCAAGCTTGGTCATACATGGAGAACTGGATGAATATGGGACGACAGCACAAGCTCAGAAACTTTTTTCGGGTATACAAGGCGATACCGAGCTAGAGATTTTGGAAGGGCTTCATCACATGCCGCACAAAGAGCAACCTGCTTTGGTCACTGCACTGATCTGTGATTTTGTGAATGATTTAAGTTGATATCGAAAGAATGTAAAAAGCCCATCTGATGATGGGCTTTGTTGTTATAAAGATCGGGAAATGAGCTCTTTCATAATTTCATTGGTTCCGGCATAGATACGGTTGGCACGATTGTCGATATAAGCGCGAGCAATTGGATATTCAAGCATATAGCCATAGCCACCATGCAACTGCAGACATTCATCCACGACTTTGGAAAACATTTCTGAAATTTTGTATTTAGCAGCGGCTGCAGCGTCAATACCGAGCTGTTCCTCAAGTTGTAGTTCCATACAGCGATCTAGATAAGCTCGACAAAAATCGATTTCAGTACGTAGTTCTGCCAATTTAAAACGGGTGTTTTGGAAACTTGATACGGTCTTGCCAAATGCCTTACGTTCTTTGGTGTATTGAACAGTGTGCGCAAAGACTGCTTCTGCACCTGCTTGGCAAATAATCGCAACCAACATGCGCTCCCAAGCCAATTCCTTCATCAGCATCATAAAGCCCATACCTTGCATGCCGAGTAAGTTGCTTTTAGGGACGCGGACATTATCAAAAAACAGTTCACAGGTATCCTGACCTTTCATGCCAATTTTGTTTAAAGGTTTGCCTTTACTAAAACCGACGCGATCTGCTTCGACGATAATTAGCGATAAATTGGCTGAACCTTTTTCACTATTGCCTGTCTTGCAGACCACAATCGCCATGTCACATAAATAGCCATTGGTGATAAAGATTTTTGACCCATTAATAATATAGTCATCACCATCTTCTGTAGCGGTTGTGCGTACGGCTTGTAGGTCTGAACCTGTGCCCGGTTCGGTCATTGCAATGGCAGTCACGGTTTCGCCAGACGCCATTTTCGGCAGCCAATGCAGCTTTTGTTCTTCATTGCCAAAGTTATGAATATAATTGGCCACAATGTCGGAATGCAGTGAAAAGCCGGTAGAGGAGTCCATGGCATAGGCCTGCTCTTCAATCAGAATCATGCTATAAAGCCGGTCAACACCATAGCCGCCATAAGCTTCGGGCATTGTTGGACAAAGCAAGCCTATGGCACCGGCTTTATTCCATAAGTCACGGTCAACATGTTGTTGTTTTTCATATTTTTCGATATTGGGCACAACTTCTTTTTCATAAAATTTTCGTACTGTTTCACGAAATGCATCATGTTCTGCATTAAATAATTGACGTGGCAGCATGTTGTTGAGTGGGCGAATCGCTCCAGATTGCATTTTGAATATCCTATTCATTTTTATGGCTTTGTCTCAACTTATAAGATGCAGCGAGTGACTGCAATGTGCAGAACATTCAAAAGCAGGAAATGCGATGAAGCATTCGGTCAATCTGTGAAAACACTCCACTTCAATGGGGTGGATGAGTTACACTAGACGTGTTCAACGATTGGGGAAGACAATGACTGATGAAATCAGCTTAGAAGAGCGTAAAGTGATCTACCGTGCACGTCGTGGTTTAAAAGAGATTGATGTTTATTTTGATCCCTACGTCAAAAATTACTATTTACAAGCCGATGCAGCTGAAAAAGACATGTTTGCAGAACTCGTTGCTGCAGAAGATCCAGATTTGTTGGATTGGTTTATGGAAGTTAGTGAACCGCCACGTCCTGAATTAAAAACGTTTATTCAAAAATTAAAACATTACGTTCATGGATAATCGGCAATTCAAACTGAAACGCAGTTTTTTATCGCATGCGTTTCAGTTTTTTATTTTTGCGGTATTGATGACGCTGCTTTATCAGTTACTAACACCCATGCTTTGGGGGATATTTTTCCTCATCGGGCTAGTGGTTTATGTTCTGTTTTTCCGTAAGCATTTACACGTCACCAGTCTAGATTATTTGGATGGAACTGATTGGTCTTTGCAACGACTCAACCGCCCGGTGCAACGCGTTCAAATAAGCCATATTTTGGATCATCAAATGTATATTGTGGTGTATTTTATGCATGCACGTGCAAAACCAGTGATTATTTGGCGCGATCAATTGTCATTGAAACAGTGGAAATCACTCAAAGTATTGGCCAAAATAATCTAATTGTTAGACAGCCTTTATTTTTAAAATTCAATAAAATGCAAATATTTCATTATCTTATGTTGTGGGTAAAATAATCTTGTCTGACAGGATTGAAATTTATTGGCAAAATATTTAAATTGTCTGACAATTTTAAGCTGTGCGGTGATTCTCTGCCTATATATTAGCCTTACCAACAGCCGTTAAGGGAAATCATCATGATGATGCCAACTTGGATGTTTCTGGTAATAGCGATTGTGTTAGCAATTGTTATAGGACGACTAGGAACAGTGCTGAAGGAACAGTTAACTCAAAAATAAGCAGTCAAACGCTTTCACAGTTAATAAGTAGCATGTGCCGAACCGTCGCTATGCTACTTTTTTTTGCCTAAAATTTAGTCTTTGTAAAAAATCAGTCAATTGCATTCAGCGTGATTCATGGCACAGTGTGTCGTTCAAATTAGAGCAAATACTCTTTTATTCATTTTTTGCTTCTGATATGTTTGTCGTGATGGACATAAACACAATTATAGAGGACAGGAAAATGTCGAGCGTCCAAAAAATATGCCAGGGTGTGGCAGTTGTAGCAATAACAAGTACATTATTCGCGGGTTGTTCGCAGGTTGTAAAAACCGGTGCTAATGTTGCACTCGGATTTACAGAAAAACATATTGTGCCACCAATTTTAGCCATGGAAGATGCTGAAATGGTGTGTAATTCAGGTAATTCATTAACTCCAGCCATTATGGCCACCAAAGATATGGGCGCAGACCCAACACGTGTGGCTGTGTTGATGTATTCAGCAGCAGGGATTTGTGCAGAACAAAAAGCCTTGGATGCAGAGTTACGCTATTTACGTGCATCTAAAGCTAACCAAGTATCCGAAGCACAGGATGCTCGTGTTGAGCAAAAGCGTTGGGCGGCACTTGCTGCACAGCGTCAATATACCGGCTATCAATTATTTCAAGATCGTTTTGAAAAGAAGTATAAGAAAAGTCTAGGTGAAGGCTGTCCAAAAATGAACAGCGACATTGACCAAACAGTGTATATGTTGGGAATGTTAAGTGGCTTACAGGCCATGACCAATGATATTAACTCAGGTGGGGCGGTAAACGTTCCAAAAGACATTGCTGCGATTGTTGAACGCGGTATGGTATGTCTAAATAATGAAAAATTCTGGGGCGCACCAAATGCAACCCGCGCTGTGATCTGGACGTTATTGCCGGGTGCAGGTGATGGAAAACCTGATCCATACCAAACCTTGAAACAATCTACGCAAATTGGTGAGCAAAAAGGTGTGAGACTGTCACATGCTTTATATGCGGTTGCTGCACAAGCCAGTGGCGATGATGCGAAAATCCGTGATGCCTTACGTACCTTTGCACAAGCGCGTAGCGATGAGAAACCTGTTAATCCACAATTTAAGCTCATCGATAGCATGGCTGAAACCATGGTGAAAGGGATTTCAGATCGTTATTGGACTGAACATACAGGCGTTCGTACGGCTGATGATGGTATGGAACATTTCTGGGATGAAAGTGCCAATAGTTCTGAACTCGATGATTTGTTTAGTGGTGATATTGAAACCAGTGGCACAGCTGCAAATTAATCTTTGCAATAGCGTTTAAAAGTGAGGTACAGGAGGAGCGAAAATGAAACTACAATTTTTAATACCGAAAATTGTCTTTCTTGCCGTATTCGTTTCGATCTGTGCCTCGCTACAGGTATTTAAAGATTATTTTATCTATTGGCAAGATGACTTATTTCATGATTTTTGGCGCTTATGGACCGCACATTGGGTTCACGTCGGTTGGATTCATTTTGTTTTAAATATATTGGCCTTTATTTGCTTACCGTTTATTTTCCCACGAGTTTCGACATGGCATTTTGTTGCCATTTTATTGATTTTATCTCCTTTAATCAGTCTAAGTTTCTATTTTTTCTTACCCGATATTGAAGCCTATGCCGGATTATCTGGTGTCTTACATGGTGCCTATGTCGCGGTCGCTTGTGTGCATTTGATGTATCGACGGGAGCGAAATTTTGCAGCCTTTGTATTGTTGCTGATTTTGGCAAAATTGGTGTGGGAAAATACCGTGGGCAATACGGGAACGGCTGAATTAATTGGAAGCCCCATTTTAGTCGAAGCACATTTATTGGGGGTGATTTGGGGCATTATCATCGCCTTGTTCTATCTTGTTGGCAATTATTTCTGGGATCGTTAGCTCACTTTAGGTGATTGGGTTGACAAAAAAAAACGAAAAGAAAATACATATTGTCATTTTAATGTTTTGAATATTGATGCAAATTTAAACGTAATAATAAAACAGTTAGGTCAGGGAAAGGATCTTCTCGAGCCGCTAAGGAAAAGGATGCTTGGCTCCGCTAGGCTCCAAAATAAAAAATAGGAAGACTCATGCAAAATGATGCACAAAACAGATCCGGCATCGTCGGGCTGTTAAGGTATGTCTGGACAGAATGGATTTCGACTCTAGTCGTGTTGATCTTGCTTCTGCTTACATTGATTATCGGTACAGGGGAGATGATTCATGGTCAGCTTCTGCGTACTGGTGAGCGTTTGTATGGTAATGAAAGCATTGGGATGCAGTATTCATTTTTACGTGCAGAACCGACCAAGCCTGAATGTGACCGTAACCCGAATGTCGATGCGTTGGTGAAAACTCAAATGCAAGCCAATGCAGCAGATGAGTTTGCTGATTTTTTTGGTACGGCATCTGAGAATGACGTTCGTTCGTCTATTTTAGCGAGTGTGCAGCAGTGTGAAGAAAAGTATCAATTTTATGATAAAGCCATGCAACATATGGAGAAGCATCCGAGTATTCGCGCCTATCGTAATTTTGAAACAAGCTTCTTCGGTATCTTTAAATTTGGTACTGAAAATCGCGCCATTTTGTTGATTTTTATGGTGGTTATAGCTGCGATTAGTGCGACATTGAAAATTCATCATATTGGTCTACGCGGTCCTGCAACCAAGAAGGATTATCGTGTTTATAGCCTGATGATGAGCTTCGGTAATGGACTGTTAACCTACTCAAGTATCAGCCAATTCAATTCAGTGAAAAATTCGGGAGTTCCAATGACCACCGAAACTGAACTGATTTATTGGATGTGGATGACGCTGTTCTCAATCCTGACATTGATCAGTGTTTTGCAATTGTTTAGTCCGCCAAAAGATGCCAAAGAGGGCGGTAGTCTTAGTTTCGCGTTCCTAAGCGTGCCTTTATATGCGTATATGGCGTTGATTACAGGTATCGCCTTTATCTTCTTTATGGACTACCCGATGGGGCAAGGCATCTATTTAGGGCAATTGGTCGAGTTTTCAAGTATTTTCCTGAATCTAGCGTTATTCATTTGGGCGGGTATGTTGTTGAAGCAAACCCGTGTCGTAGATTTATTCTTGAATATTTTACGCCCATGGAACTTAGCTCCTGAGACTTTAACATGGCTGATTTTAATCGCAGCAGCATTGCCTACAGCCTATACTGGAGCATCGGGGATCTTTGTCATTGCGGCAGGCGCGATTATTTATAAGGAAGTGTGGAACGCTGGCGGACGCCGTCAATTTGCCTTGGCTGCAACAGCAATGTCCGGTTCGCTTGGGGTGGTTTTACGTCCATGCTTATTGATTGTGGTTGTTGCATCGCTAAATAAAGAAGTGACCACGGATCTGCTTTATCAATATGGTATTTATACGTTCTTGCTGACATCTACGATGTTTTTAATTGTGTCGTTATTTTTTGCAGAACATAAGTTCCGTATTGCTCAAGCCAATGTGGCAGCGCCGCAGTCAGGACGTGCCTTCTTAGCCGTTATTCCTTATATTGTGATTTTCGTGCTGATTTGGATGTTCTATAAATATTTATTGAATACAGATTTAAATGAATTTACTGCACCAGTCATGATGCCTGTTATTCTGCTGATGATCGTTTTAGTGGATAAATTACGTCATCAGCCAGCACCATTGTCAGCAGTTGGGCATTGGGATGAAACACTAACAGCAAATTATAGTGCGAATGCTGAACCTGCTTTAGCCGGCGCACAGGTTGCACATGCAGAATACCGTGAAGGATTACATGGTAATAGCACAGATGATGGGCAGGCTGCGAATCATACAGTGGCTCAATCCAGCTCTATGCAGATTCTACGTCAAGTTGGTTTTTGGAAGTCGATGCATATTTCGACCAGTGAAACCGTTGGACATATCGGTGCTTTGGTTATTTTGATGGCGCTTTCGGTAAGCGTTGGTGGATTGCTAGAGCGTACTGAAGTCATGAGTTTATTCCCAACTGATATCAGCAGTACTTTTTTGGTTATCACATTGATTGTCGGATTGATGGTCTTTGTGGGTATGATTATGGATCCGTTTGGCGCAGTCATTTTAATTTCTGCAACTATTGCTCCTGTAGCCTATCAATACGGTATTCATCCTGTGCATTTTTGGATGATTACACTCATTGGTTTTGAGCTAGGTTATGTTACGCCTCCAGTTGCATTGAACCACCTCTTGGCCCGACAGTCGATAGGGGATGCTGAAGTCAATGAAGCGGATGCTGAAGTTCGTCACTTGTCGTTTTATTACCGTTATGAACGTTGGATTTTGCCGCTGATTGTGCTGTTCCCTGCAATGTTGATTATTGCGTATCTGCCGTATTTCTTTAAGCTGTTTGGTTGGTATCAATAAATTAATTTTGAAGCATTAAAAAAGCACCTTCGGGTGCTTTTTTATTGAATAAGGGGCTGTGCATTTGATGGTAAATGGTTTGAATCTTTATGACTTTTTAAACTTATTTTGTAGGATTGGACTACAGAGCAAAATCGCTAAAAATATAAAAGCAAAGCCGAATAGGCTGTAAATGTCTGGCAGTTCCTGCCAAAGAACAAAGCCCCAAATACCTGCAAAAATAATCGTGATATAGTTCACGGGGCCAATTTGACCTGCGGGTGCGAGCTTATAGGCATTGGACATAAAAATTTGACTGATATTGGCCAAAAGTCCCGCTGTAATCAGAAAAGCTAACTCTTTTAAACTATAGGGACGCCAGAGCCAAAACATTGGGATCATGGAAATAAGTGTGCCAAAAAAGCAGAAATAAAACACAATGCGTTCAGGCGGTTCTGTTGCTGTAAGCGCACGGACAGTGACAAATGCCATGGCTGCCAAGAAGCTTGCGCTCAGTCCGATGAGTGATAACTGATTGAACATTCCTGCATCGGGCTTTGCGACGAAGAGCACGCCGATTAAACCAATGACTGCGGCAATGAGCATACTCAGGGTTATTTTTTCTTTTAAAAATAACCATGCAATTAAGGGGATAAAGATCGGTGAGGAATAGGTGAAGACCATGGCATTGGAGAGTTTTAAGTGTGCAATGGCATAAAAAAAGCCATACATTGCCACCAAGCCTACGATTGAACGCCATGTATGCATCCACAGTTTTTCAGTTCTAAAAAATGTGCTCCCTTTTTGCAGGATCAAAGGGAGAAAGATCAATAAGCCAACCGCATTTCGAAAAAATACGATGGTGGCATTATCTACCGTGTGAGATGCGTAGCGTATACAAACCCCCATGATGGAAAAAAGCAGCGCTGACAGCATGAGAAAGCCAATTGCTTTGGGGATATTCTGTGGTGTAGTAGTGGACATAACAAAAAGGCTAAAAAATCTGATGATATTCTAGCCTATAAGTACGCAGGGTGTAGCAGAAGTCGGTTATTTTGCTTGTTGTGCTAACTGGGCTTCGAGTAATTTAATTTGTTCTTCTTTCAGTTTAATCAGCTCATCTGCATCTGAATGCTGCTGTTTTAAGCTTTGTTCCTGATCATTCAATTGCTGTTGAATGTCATCTAATTTGGCAATTTCTTCTTTGGCTAAAGAGGCATTTTCAGGCACAGCTGCATCTAAAATGTCTTCTTCGACCAATTTAATGGTGTCAGTCTCTGCGGTAGGGACTGATGCTTCAGTTTCAGATTGGACAGGGACTGCAACAGGCGGTTTAGCCGGTGCAGCGACCATTTCTTCTTGAAGTGCAGATTTATCTGCTGTACTGCTGCTTAACCATTGATATGCAAAAAAGATAGCAATCAATAACGTTAAGCCCCCAATGATTCCAACTAACAGTTTTGGATTATTTCTTTGATCTACTAGCATTATGTGACCTTAATTTTTATTTAGGCTGGCGCGGCTTAAATTGGATCACACCTATATCATCTGGCACGGCTGGTTGTTCAGGTTGATCGACATGAGTCGGTCGATTTTCACTGTAACCACAATCAATGCATTCGATCCATTCGTCTTCGCCAGAGGTCAGCATGACAACCCGGTCCATCGCTTGGCATTTTGGACATTTTGCACCTGCAATGAAGCGTCGTTTAATGGTCATCATACTTACCTTGAATCTAACTAAGGTCACTAGTTTAAGCGTTTTTAGATGCGTTCGTCCAACCTTGATGACGCAGCAAAGCATCTATTTTTGGCTCGCGTCCACGGAAATTGATAAATGCGTCAAGTGCCGTATCTTTTCCGCCAACTGCTAGAATAAATTGTCTAAACGACTTGCCAGTCGAAGTATTAAAAATTCCTTCATTTTCGAATCGGTCGAAGGCATCACTCGCCAAAACCTCTGCCCATTTGTATGAATAATATCCTGCAGCATAGCCGCCTGCGAAAATATGGCTGAAGCTGTGCTGGAAGCGGTTGTAAGCTGTAGTTGGCGCAACGGCATAGTTTTGACGAATATCATCTAGCATGGCTTGAATCTGTTCCGCATTTAAAGCAGGGTTGTTGCGATGAATACTTAAATCGAACAGGGCAAATTCAATTTGGCGCAGGCTCTGCATTCCCGACTGGAAGAAACGTGCATCTAACAGTGCTTTAAGCAGGTGTTCTGGCAGGGTGTCTTGGGTTTCAATATGCGCACTCAGCATATCTAAACTATCTTGATCCCAAGTCCAAAATTCCATGAATTGGCTTGGTAATTCCACCGCATCCCAAGCGACACCATGTGTACCTGCCACAGCAATATTATCTACTTCAGTTAGCATGTGATGTAAGCCATGTCCAAATTCATGGAATAGGGTGATGACTTCATCATGCGTTAAAAGCGCGGGTTGGTCTGCAACAGGTGGGGTAAAGTTACACACCATATAGCAAATTGGTTTTTGTAAACCTTGTGCCAATTGCATGCGTGAACGGAAACCACTCATCCATGCGCCGCCGCGTTTGCCTGTACGGGCATATAGATCAAAGTAAAAACCACCAATCACTTGACCTTGATCTTCAAGTTCAAAATAACGTGCATCAGGATGCCAAACAGGGGCAGCGCGCTCAATAATATCGACATCGTATAAACGCTTGACGATGCTAAATAGACCTTCAACCACTTTCGGTGCAGGGAAATATGGTTTTAACATTTCTTGTGAAAGGTTAAATTGCTGTAATTTTAATTTTTCAGAATAGTAGCCTGTATCCCACGGTTGTAAGGTATCAATCCCATCTTGGGCGGCAATGGCTTTGAGTTCGGCAATTTCTTGTTCTGCAGGTGCACGAGCATGTTCTGCCAGTTCACGCAGGAATTGATCGACTGCTTCGACACTTGGTGCCATTTTGCTGGCAAGGGATAATTCTGCATAGTTGTTAAAACCGAGCAATTGCGCCATTTCTTGACGTAAACGCAAGATTTCTTCCATGATCGGGGTGTTGTCAAATTCAGACTGGGCTGATTGATCGGACGCGCGAGTAGTGTATGCCTGATACAAGGTTTCGCGCAAAGCACGATCATCGGCATAGGTCATAATGGCTAAATAGGCAGGAATATCCAGTGTTGCCACAGCTTGTTCCAATTCGCGTTGCTGACCATATTGTTTCAGCAATTCAACGCTGCTTGGCGGTAAACCTTTGAGCTGATCTTCGGACAATACTTTGTAATAGGCTTGGGTGGCATCCAATACATGATTGGAAAAGTCTGATGACAGTTGCGATAAACGCGCTGAAATTTCAGCATAGCGTTTTTTAGCTTCACCTTCTAAGGCCACACCTGACAGTTTAAAGTCGCGCAATGCCAGTTGAATTGCGCTTTGTTGTGCAGCAGGCAAATCTTTAAAGGTGTTGGCGTCGTGAATATGTTGATAGCTTTGATACAACACCGTGTGCTGACCCAATTGAGTGTAGTAGTCGCTTAAACTTGGTAACAGCGCTTGATACACTTCGCGGGTTTCAGGATTATTCATGACCGCATTTAAATGTGACAGCACGCCCCATGCTTCGCTCATGTTATTTTCGAGCTGATCAATCTGTTCTAAAACATTTAATTGCGCCGTCGTATTTTCAGGTACTGCAGTCAGATTATTTAAAAAGTTTTGTCCCTGCTGAATGGCATGCTCAATTTTTTGTTTTAAATCTGCCAGTGTAATTTGATCAAATTGTGGAACAGGCAAAGTTGCCTTTTCTAATGTCATGTCGGTCTGCCGATTTATTTCCTGTGTTATTTGTAGAAGTAAGGCTTCTAGAAGGATAAATCAAGCCTTGGGTGCTATTTATTCGCTCTTGTTTCACCGTGGATAGATTGAATATCTTGGATGTAGGTGCCAAAGCGCCCCTCAATGACCGATAATTTTATGAATAGATTTTGATTTTTGTAGTGTTCATATTCATCTACATTGATTCGAAACATACCAGTAGAGTCATACGGTGTTTCAATAGAATAGTAGACACTTCCTTTTTTACCATGTTTTTTAACAGCGCTTGCTTCCAATGTCACCACAGTAGGTGTACCCAAAACTAGGGTATGAAGCAGAGGAGGATAGACAACTAGATTTAAGTAAAGAAACAGAATTACAAAAATAGGGAAGAGGAGTAAAAAATAGAATTTTGGCTTTTTTTGTACATTTGTCCATGTACGTGGAATGATCCATTGTCCGTATCTATGCAGAACATAAAAGTAGATCAAAACAGCCAAATAAATCAACGTTGCAACAATGAAGGCTGTGATTTTGACTTGATTTGTTGGGGTGAAGTCTATAAAAAAGAGAGCAATCAGTGCTGAAATACTAAGTACAAAGACTAAGCATATTACATATTCATGGTAATAGTATTTAGTAATTTTCTGTGATGTCATGATTTTTAAGTGGTTTATTTTTATAGAGATATATTAAATGAAAAAGAGCGCCGTAGCACTCTTTTTTATTTAGTAAAATTTACTCACCCTTTGCTTTGGCATTGGATTTTTTCTTTTTTACTTTTAACTTTTTCTTCACTTTATCTTTAGCCTTCGCTTCAGACTTTGTTGCAGATTTTTTAGCAGGTTTTTGGCTGTAGGAGCTGGGTTTTCCTTTGTCTTTTTTGCGTCGTATGGGCTGTTCTCCATCTTCAGCAACGTTGGTTTTACGCTCTGAAAAGACTTCTTCTTTGGCTGTGGGTTTTGCAACACGAGGGGCACGCGCGCGAATAGCACGGCCTGCATGGCTCAATTGTTGAATCAATTCAAAGTCGATTTTGCGCTCTTCTAGATTTACACCAGCAACTTTAATTTTCACTTCATCGCCGAGACTGAAAACTTGACCGCGAGATTGACCAATTAAGCTCTGACTTGGTTGGTCATAGACAAAGAAGTCATCACCCAATTGGCTGACGTGGATCATGCCATCAACATATAAGTCTTTGAGCGTTACAAACAGGCCAAATTCAGCAGTCGCACTGATGGTACCAATAAATTCTTCACCCAAATGCTGCTGCATGTAATGGCACTTCAACCATGTAGTGACAGAACGTGAAGCTTCATCAGCACGGCGCTCGGTCGCAGAGAAGTGTTCACCTGCATCATCCAGCGAAGCACCAGAAATTGGGTAAGGCTTTTTCTTCAATTGTGCTTTGATGGCACGGTGAAGTAACAAGTCTGGATAACGACGGATTGGAGATGTGAAATGCGTATACGCTTCATAAGCCAAGCCAAAGTGACCTGCATTGTTCGCGCCATAATAAGCTTGCATCATTGAACGGAGTAAAACGGCATGAATACTTGGAGCATCAATACGCTCTTTGGTGGCATCAATCACGGCTTGATAGTCAGCTTGAGTCGGCTGTTCAGGGAATGGCAGCCCCAATAACTTCACAAAATCACGAACCTTTTGAATACGTGAGAACTCAGGTGGCTCATGCACACGGTACAGCATCGGAATTTCATTTTTTAATGCATATTCTGCCGCTGCGACGTTTGCCAACAACATGCATTCTTCAATTAACTTATGTGCATCATTACGGCTACGCGGTAAGATTTCATTAATACCGCCAAGCTCATCAAAAGTCATATAAGTTTCAACGGTTTCAAATTCCATCGCGTGGCGTTCAGCACGTAAGCCTTTCAACACTTGATACAATTGGAATAAGGTATTGATCGATTTACGCACATCACGGTCTTCAGGAATGGCTTGACTATTACCCTCAAAATATTCGGCAACTTGGGTATAGGTCAAACGAGCTTTTGAATGCATCACACCCGGATAGAATTCAAACTTGGTAACACGACCCGCGCGAGATAAGTTTAAATCACAGACCATACATAAGCGGTCTAGGTGTGGGTTCAAAGAACATAAACCATTCGACAGCGCTTCAGGCAACATCGGCAATACAAAATGAGGGAAGTACACCGATGTACCGCGCTCTTGAGCTTCGTCATCGAGTGGTTTACCCGGACGTACATAATGGCTGACATCGGCAATTGCCACCACAACACGATAACCACCACCTGGACGTTTTTCCGCATACACGGCATCATCGAAGTCGCGGGCATCTTCACCATCAATGGTGACAAGCGCTAAATCACGTAAATCGACACGACCTTCACGGTCTTGTTCTGAGGGTTCTTTAAAGCTGTCAGCTTCTTGTTGTACCGCTTCAGGGAATTCGTAAGGTAAACCAAACTCTAAAATGGTTTGCGGAATAATAATTTCAGTGTCTGCTTTATCAGCCATCGACTGAACAATATGGCCTGTCGCAAATTCTTCTTTGGTTGGGTAGCTGTCAATCGCAATACGCACAGAGTCACCGAGTTTGACTTTGGCATGCTCGATTAATTCTTTTTCTAAAGTAATCGGTTGGTGTGCATTGGGATTTGCCGGCTGAATAAAATATTCACCTTCATATTCAGACACTTTACCAATAATTTCTTTGACACGATGCTGTAGAACTTCAGTAATAAAGCCCCATGCCTTGCCTTTACGGTCTACCGATGTTTGGCGGACTTTAACACGGTCACCATTAAACACCTGACGCAACTCACGTTCAGGAAGTAAAAGGTCATCTTCACCGCTAATATTGGCTGTGCCTAAACCTTTTGAGTTGATATAAACCGTTGCTTCATGAGTCGGTTGCTCAGCTGCAAGCTGGAACTTAAATCCATCTTTCATCAACTGACCATCTCGAACCATCGCAATCAGACGATGGCTCAGTGCATCAATACTTTTTTGATCGGCAATTTCAAAATGTTCTACAAGATCGGCATGCGACATTGCAGTTTTCAGTTGTTCAATCGTCTCTTGAATTAGAGTACGGCTTGGAATTGGATTGTCATAACGTTCGGCTTCAGCTTTTGCTTCAGGGTCGACCCAGTTTTTCATATGTATTTGGCTTCAAATCAGAAGATTAGGATTAGCATAAGTCATGCAAGCAGATACTGCACGCAATTGATTGCAATAAAGTGTTTTATGCCGATATTTTATAATGTTTAAAGCCGAAAAGTAGGGGATAGCAGCGCGTGCTGAACTAATTTTGCACTAATTTTTTGAAAATCGTTTAAAAAATATCTAATTGAGTAAAAAAATGAAAAAAATATAACGACTGTGCTTGCAGTCGTATCATGATCTTTGTATTATGGCGGCACGTTACGGTGAGATGGGTGAGTGGCTGAAACCACATCCCTGCTAAGGATGCATACGGGCAACTGTATCGAGGGTTCGAATCCCTCTCTCACCGCCACGATTTACTTATGTCGCGCTCATAGCTCAGCTGGATAGAGCACTTGGCTACGAACTAAGGGGTCGGGAGTTCGAATCTCTCTGAGCGCACCAATAAGTAAATCTGAAAACGTAGTCTTTTAAGACGACACAAGTTACGCGCTCATAGCTCAGCTGGATAGAGCACTTGGCTACGAACTAAGGGGTCGGGAGTTCGAATCTCTCTGAGCGCACCAACTTGAACAAATTACCGCACATGTTGCGGTTTTTTTGTGCTTGTGATTTATCGCTTTGATATAGCTGTCTTTTGTCTTTTGTCTTTTGTCTTTTGTCTTTTGCTTTTATAAAGCGTTCTATTCCATTTGCTTTCTTCAACAGATTAACGCTTATTTCAGATGTTCATGGTGATGCATTTTTTTAAAGCTAAGATAAAGAAAAGTTGGGTGAGTTAAAGCAGTGATTCAATGATGGCGATAGATTTGTTATCTATCTTGAGCATTTATACGTGAGTATTGCTAAGTTTAAATTCCAAACTTGTGATGCAAAAGCCATTAAAAAAGTAAATCTGGCTGATTTTTAGCGTGTTTAAAGGGCAATTGTTTATTTGCTGTGCGTTTGGTTAAATTTATATGAAAAAGCTCTTAACAAAAAATAAAAATCACGTATAATGAGCCTCATCAAGACATCGCGCTCATAGCTCAGCTGGATAGAGCACTTGGCTACGAACTAAGGGGTCGGGAGTTCGAATCTCTCTGAGCGCACCAACTTGATCAAGATTGAAAAAACCGCACATGTTGCGGTTTTTTTGTGTCTGAAATATAGCTAAAAACAATAAATTCAGCTCATCCTCGAGGTTCTAACTTAACTTCTGTTTAACTTTGAGTGCAAAGACCGTATTTCCGCCTAAAGCCGGCAACATGTCGTGATACGGCAGACTGCGCATAGCACGAAGTAAAAACGGTGCTTTGTCATCAATCTTCACCGCACTGGTCAATTGTAATAATGACCCTTGTTGTAAGGGGCGAATATGCATTGCGCCTCGGACAAACTTTAAGTCTCCACCTGTCGCGGTGTATTGATTTTGCAGTAAGTCTGGGTAGTTAAAACGCATTTTAAAATCAAAGGGAATATTGATCACACCTAAACCCACCGAAATTTTATAGTCGGCATCCATCAGGTGCGGATTAATTTTCTGCACTTGCATATGTTTAACTTGTCTTGGAAATAAGTGCTTGAACGAAGACACATTAATCCAGCGCTGTAAGCTCGAAGGCTCTTGTGCATAATATTGAAAACTGGTGCTAAAGCGCATCAATTCATAATTTTGCCCAAAGGGAACGCGCTGCGCTGTCAAAATAAAGGACACAGGTTCTTTTGAGCTTTGACTTAATTGGGTGACTTTGTCGAGTTGAGAGGCATTTAATTTGAGTTCAGGTAATTGATTTGCAGCGAGAGTTTCGCTGCTAAAGGCTTTAAATCGGCGCTGTAATGATTCGAGTAAAAAACCATTGGTTCCCGCAGGAATCCCTAATTTGGCATCGGGTAAGGCATTTAATATTTTGCTAAACAAAAAACCTTTGGGCTGATTTAAATCGCCCCATTGGGTCACACTAATCAAGGTGTGTTGTGCATCTATCTCAAACCATTCAATTTTCCCTGTACCAAAGGGCACCGGTGCTTGTAGAACCAAACTATTAATGCTGTTGTGCTGAATTTGGTGCTGTATCACCACGGTTTCTTTAAAGTTTAAAACCGGAATTGGTGTCGGGATATGGATGCGATATTCAACTTGGCTGGTTGAACCTTGTTGTTGCAAAACCTCAGCAGATTTTAGCGTGGGAAATAAGCCTGCATAGTTTGGATAATTACTGAGTAATCTCGCCACATTTTTGCTGTTGGTTGGGACAACCACGGCGGCACTCTGAAATTTACCAACGACTTTTTGGCCTGCTTTCATCGAGGGTAGACTAATTTGCTGTGAAGGATGTGCGAAAATCACGATGTGATCACCGGCAAGATTTGCCAAGGCTTTGGCATTGCCATTAAACAAGTCCAAACTACTAGGGATCTGGGGTTGCCATTGAACGAATTTGGCCCAACTGGTCGATATGCTCAGTCCAGTCAGAAACACCAGCATCATGATTATTTTTGTTATCTGCATGTCACATCCTGCGTATGCAATCTTTTATTTGTTGCTGTTTTTAACGTATTTCTAGGTGGAAGGGAAGTAGTCAAGTGTTACAACCGACCATTAAAAAGCATGAAGCAAGTTCGAATTGTGGTGTAGTATTTAGCGCAATTCATTTTTAAATATTCATAAGCTTATGTCTGAGAATCTACCTGCATTATCGCTGCGCTATTTTTTAAATCTAGAAGAATCACAGGATGGTTTTGCACTAGCTACTTTTGGCAAAAAGCAATTTACGCGTTTTTTAACGCCAGCCATTAGCCTTGGGATTATCATCTGGGGTTTTTACTTGGGTGTAGATGGTGTTGGTGCCTACTATGTTGGGCTGGGCGCTTTCTTTTTACTTCTTCAAGGCATCATGCGTTATTGGTTTTTACCGATGATGTTTAAACGCCAGTTTGTAAAATACCAATTGGGCAAAAGTGAACAAGGTATTGATTTATTTCAAGACTATGCAGAAATTCATGCCAATGGTCGTAAGAATGTCTTCCATTATGCTGAAGTGGCAAATTTTGCTGAAGGCAAATTGACCTATATGCTTGAACTGAAAAATAAAACCGTGATTATTGTGCCGAAAAGTGCATTTAAAGATACTGCGGACCAAGCGATTTTTACCAATACTTTTCAGCACTAAGACAATCTATTCATAACAAAAGAGGGAGAAGTATGCAGTCACGTCCATCTAAAATTGTTTGCGTCGGTCGTAGTTATGCAGATCATGCCAAAGAATTAGGCAATGCAATTCCTGACCGTCCTGTACTTTTTATGAAGCCGCCAAGTGCATTAACCGCATTAGACCAAGGCATCTCATGGAATCCTGCATGGGGCAGTTGCCACTATGAATGCGAATTAAGTTTACGTATTGATCGTCCTTTATCGGCTGAAACTGATCCACGCAAAGCCTTAGAAGCAGTCGGAGCTGTGACTTTAGGGCTAGACCTGACCTTGCGTGATCTACAAGATGACTTAAAGAAAAAAGGTCAGCCGTGGGAACGTGCCAAAGCTTATGATGGTTCTTGCATCCTTGCGGATTGGATCGATGTCCAAGAAGTGGTTCAAGATTGGAAAGATGTGCATTACACCTTGCATGTCAATGATGAACTGCGTCAGAACGGTGATACTGCATTGCTGATTTTTGATGTGGGTACATTACTGGCCGATATTAGCCAAGTGTTTAGTCTTGAAGCGGGTGATGTGGTCATGACAGGTACGCCTGCAGGTGTCGCGGCACTACAGTCAGGTGAGCAGTTGAAAATGACCCTAAAAGGAAAAAATCAGGATTATATCTGGACAACCTTTGTCAAATAAACTGTGAACGAAATACAAAAAAGGCTGCTTAATGCAGCCTTTTTTGATTGATCTATTCAGTGCTACTTGATGGCGGTGGCTCATTGGGTTGTAAAGGACCAGTGTCTTTCCATGTTTCATAGGTGTCGGCCATATGCTGTGAGTCGGTGTCTCCCAATGCACCTGCTTTGGCATACCATTGTCGCGCTTTTTCACCATCTCGAATATCATAATGATAATAATGTGCCATTTTCATCGCCGCGTCAGCATCTTGCCCTTGTTCTGCGGCATAGCTTAAATATTCAGCTGCTTTGTCGGGTGTTGACGAAGGATGTTCAGAAAAATAATGTTGATTTCCCAAGACTTTGATCGCTTCGACATTCTTTTGTTTGGCAGCTTTTTCATACCAAATTTGCGCTTGGTGCTTATCTTGAATTAAGCCTTTTCCAGTGTCGTACATCCAACCAACGGTATATTCAGCAGCAGGATCATGAGTCTTTTTTGCAAGGTCTAGCACCCAGTGTGCAAGGAAAATATTGCCATCTTGCTGCATCTTTCGAATCACTTGATCTGCATGTGGGTTGCCTTGATAGGCTTGAGTCATTAACCATGCGAATGCGTCCGTAGTGCCTTGATCCGCAGCAGCTTTGTACCAATGTACACTTTGTTCGATGTTTTGTTCTGTGCCCGTTCCACTGAGGTATAAATCACCCACTTTCATTTGTGCGGTCGCATCGCCCGTTTGAGCGGTTTTGAGTGCAGATTTAAATTCACGCTGTTCTTTGGAACTACAAGCCGTTAAAAATACGGCAGATAAACACAGCGCTAAAATGGTTTTTTTATTCATTCGAAATGGAGTCATTATCATTCTTTGTGGATTTTTTGATCTTAGCGGATTGTTGAATCACTTTATAGAGATCCTTGCGGCTAAATTTAAACACATTTAGGGCTTTAAGGTAGATTTCCTAAACTGATCTGGGGTGCAAAGCATCCATTTTTTAAACATATTTATAAACGCCGAGGCATTGGCATAACCAAGTTCTAAGGCAATATTTTCGACGGTTTGGCCTGCGTTGAGCATCGACATGGCTTTCATGACTTTAAGACGTTGTCGCCATTCATGCAGGGACATCCCAAGTTCTTTTTGACAATAACGCGCCAGAGTACGTTCCGTCATATTTATCCGCTGTGCCAATTGCTCAAGCGCGCTCTGATCTGCAGGATGTTGATGTAAATAATCAAGCAGCTGTTTGAGGGCAGGGTGATCCGAATGCGGTAAATAACTACTGACCAGTTTGGCTTGATGCAGTTGATCTAAGATCACATGGAGTAAGCGTTGATATTCGGCCGTATTTTCCATGAGGTCGGCTTGTTGATGCAACAGACGCAAATGGCTGAATATCGCTGTAACTAAAGGTGAGCTGAGTAAAATCCCCGGTTGTTTCGGCAAGTGGGTGCATAGAGATTCATGTACATATAAGGTGCCATGTGAAACTGCAGTACGATTTAAACCACTATGTTCTAAGTGTGGGGGAAGCCAAATGCCATAAGGTGGTGGGGTAATATAGTCTATCTGGTTGATGTTCACTTCCATTACGCCATTAAAGGCATAGACAAACTCGCCCCAAGCATGTCCATGAACGGGATAAACAGACAGTGCAGGATCGTCACGAAAACTGATCCACAGTGCTGCTTGAATTTCATCGTTGGTGGGAAGTTGTTGCAACTGCGTATGATCTGCACGAGCTTTATGACGCATGAGAAATTTTGCCTGAATAAGAAGATCACTTGTCTATTTTGAAGTATATATTTTATTTCTGACAGTTCTATAGTGTTGCTTATCGTATTGTCGAGTAAATAGTGTGGAACAGCGTAAGGCGCTAGATGCAAAAGCTTCTGGTTTGATGATTATTTTGTGCATGATTTTAGGGATTCAACAGGTCATTTTGAAATTGGCCGCGGTTGATATTGCGCCGATCATGCAAATTGCCATCCGATCGGGTTTGGCTGCGCTGTTGGTCTTTCCACTGATTCGTCTTAAGCCGGGAACACATTTATATACACGCGAATACTTGCTGCCGGGTATTTGGTTGGCGTTTTTATTTTCAGCCGAATTTATTTTAGTGGCAGAATCCCTGCGCTATACCTCTGCATCACATACCGTTGTCTTGCTCTATACCGCACCGATTTTTGTGGCATTAGGTTTACATTGGAAGTTGCCTGAAGAAAAACTCACAGCGATCCAATGGGTCGGTATTTTTATTGCCTTTTCAGGAATAGTACTGTCGTTTATGGGACGTGAAAGTAGTACTACAGTCAACACTCAAGCCCTGTTGGGTGATGCGATGGCATTACTTGCTGGGGTGATGTGGGCCTTGACCACCATTTCATTAAGACTCACCAAACTCTCTGATGCACCTCCGACTCAGACCTTGTTTTATCAGTTGGTTGGTGGTTGTGTATTTTTATTACCCGTGGCGTGGCTGACAGGACAAATGACTGTACATTGGACGGTGTTGTCCATCAGCAGTATGATTTTTCATGTGCTCATTATTTCATTTTTTAGCCTGATGCTTTGGTTTTGGCTGTTAAGTAAATATCTGGCCAATGGTCTGGGCGTTTTTTCATTCCTTACCCCAATCTTTGGACTGGTCTTTGGCGTATTGATCTTAAACGAAACGATTGAACTGAACTTTATTTTGGGAACGGCCTTAGTAATGGTTGGAGTGATGACGGTAACCTTGCATCGGTGGTTGTCTAAATTGATGGGACATCAGTGCACAGCGATCTAATATCATGTATAAATTAAAAGGGAGAACTGCAGTTCTCCCTTTCAATTTATACGGTTATTTTTCTTCAAAAATAGTCGCAAGCGGTATCGAGAGTTTGGCCGCGAGATAATCATCCGATTCGACCAGTTGCGGCCCAATTTTTTCCATCCAAACATCATCTGGATCGACGCGACCTAAATCTTGCCGTTTAGGGAGCGGATAGGGCAGCTTACTGTAAAAACTCCAAAAGTCCACTTGGGTTAAATTACGAACTAAAACATAATGATCATCATCTGTACGTTTAATCAGGTGTTGCTCTTCAAACAATAAAATATAGCTTGGCAGGCGGCCGATTTCATCACGCCCTAAAACCTCAAGCGCTTCTTTTTCTGTCACGCTCTGACCGAGTTTTTGCTTTTTATAAAATAATTCAAGCAAATCCATCAACATAATAACAGGATGACGTTTTTGGTCGTTGCCCGAATTGAAAGCTGTCAGTGCATAACTAATTTCTACCCCAATCAGTACGATATTCCATGAAAGGAATATCCAAAGCAGGAAAATTGGCACTGCAGCAAAAGCACCGTAAACGATTTGATAACTGGTGAAATTTGACATGACAAAACCAAAGAGGTTTTTGAGTAATTCAAATACCACGGCACTAAAGACACCCGCGATCAGCGCCGCCTTAATCGGCACACTGCGGTTGGGAATCGTCCAATACAGAATGAAAAAACCTAAAATGGTCAATGAAAAAGACAAGATCCACAGCAGAAAAGCCCCATCCAGTTCATAGCCGGCAAAATTATTGCTGAGGACATTCATAGAGGCCAAGGTAGATGACACAACAAATGCGCTACCCAGTAAGATTGGGCCTAATGAGATAATAGTCCAATAGCGCATAAAGCCAATAATGCCGCCACGTGTCTCACGCACCCGCCAAATTCGGTTAAATACTGTCTCAATGCTGGTCAGCATCATAACTGTGGTAATGAATAAAAACAGCACACCTATCACGGTCAGGTTACTGGATTTATCGGTGAATGCATTCAGTGCTTTATCAAAAGCAATTGTCGTTTTCGGTAGGAAATTACTATAAATCAATTGTTGAAGCTGTTGACGAGCAGGTTCTAAAGCTTTAATTGAGGAGATGATGACCAAGAATACGGTCAACATGGGTACCACTGCAAACAAGGTGGTATAGGTTAATGATCCTGCTTGTTCACGGCAGCGATCGGCTTCAAAACGTCGAATGACAAATAAAACAAACTGAAACCATTTCTTGTCGTAAAAGGGAAGTTTTTTTAAAAATGCTTCGATCATTCGTTCAAGTCTCGAGTTATTTTAGTCATGTTTATGCAATTTTCATCACTTAGCTTAACCAAAAAATAGGAAAAATACCGTATAGTTTTCTTTTTTCATTGAATTTATAAAAATGACGCAAGCTTATGTACTGGTGTTGTATTACAGCAAATATGGTTCAACACGTGAGATGGCACATTTAATTGCCAATGGAATTGAAGCGTCTGGAATGGCAGTAAAAATACGAACCGTTCCAAATTTATCTACTGTGGTGACTGACGTGCAGCCCAGTATTCCTGCCGAAGGCGATATTTACTGTAGCTTAGATGACTTAGCGCATTGCTCAGGTTTAGCCCTTGGTTCGCCAACACGTTTTGGTAATATGGCGTCGGAAATGAAATATTTCTGGGATCAAACCACAGCGCTTTGGCTCAATGGCGCATTACATGGCAAACCTGCCTGTGTGTTTACCAGTTCAGGTTCAATGCATGGGGGACAGGAAAGTACTTTGCTGACCATGCTGCCGCCTTTGTTTCATCACGGAATGATGGTTATGGGTTTAACTAATGCCCATCCTGCATTATCGAATACCAAAACGGGTGGTACACCTTATGGTGCAAGCCATGTCAGTGGTCCACGCCATGATCAGTCATTGAGTCAAGATGAGCGTAACTTGTGTGAAGAGCTGGGTAAACGCCTAGGCGAAGTCGTCAAAAAGTTGATTTGATACTTACTTGCTCTAGGAAGTTGCGCTAACTTTGTAGCGAACGGGCAAGAAAAGGTTTAAATATTGCACTTTTCTTGCTTTATTTACGTGTGACGTCTTTTTATTTATGACGTTGTATACCGCCCAAAATATAAAAATAAATCTGTCGAACTATTCCTGAAATATTAAAAATAAATAATATCAACAATATATTGAAATTTTTTAAATACAGCCTGCTCAGTGATGGCCTTGAGTCGAATATTGCTGTCTCGTTGGGCGCGTTATTTTTATTTTTTGATTACATGATTTGTATTTAAATTTCTTCTTTAGGGGGTGTGATGTCTATTGTTAATTTTCTAATGACTTTCCTGTGTTCCGTATTGGCTGCATCTTCCTTGTGTACGGCAATGCCAGTTTATACAGTATGGATTTCCCGCAAGAGAAAAAAGCTGAAGAAAAAGAATTTTTGGCGAAACAAGATCAAGTCAAAGCAGAATCAAAATCTTTAACTGATGCTTCAAAATAATTGATTCGCCATGGTTTTCGAATAGCATTTCAATAGACTAGAAATACATATTAGAAAAACAATAACCTATAAAAAAAGAGCGCTGATGCGCTCTTTTTTTATATCCAATTTAGTCTTGATCCGAAGTCTTTGCAGCGTCTTCAGGCTGTTGCTCAACTTCAAAGCGCTGTTTGCAGTCTAAACATTGGTAGTCGAGAAAAATATTTTGATCGACGATCACGCCGGCTTTTTTACCAAAACGGTGTCCTAGAAAACCGCCTGTAATGCCGACGCTAATTGCACCAACAAAAGTACCGATGGTTCCGCCCATAATCACGCCAAGTGGGCCTGCAGTCACACCACCAATCGCAGCACCAATAGATGCGCCAGATGCCGCACCACCGACAGTCCCTGCAGCAGTTCCTGCACCACTGAGTAAAACCCCACCAATTTTTTGTAAGTTTTGTTCATGGTTACGCTTTTCAATATGGGTTGATCCACATCTTGGACATTTAACTGTCGGTTCCATGTTTTGATCTTCTGTATTCATAACTTTCCGTAGCCTTAAAAAATAAAGTGGCCGAATTTATGGTGCAGCATAATGTAATTTGACAGATGAGTAGTTGACCCATTTGATCAAATGCAACGATTTTCCTGAATTTTATCGAGTTTTGCGCACAGATGTTTTGTCTGCTTGTAACCAAGGTGTTAAAAAGTACGCTCTACGTCACCTTAATCGTAAGTTTTTAGCAAAAAAAAGAACACCTGATGTGTTCTTTTTTTCTTTTGAACGCAAACTTAGTCACGAACAAATTCAACTGTACCATTCGCCAGTGATTTCACACGTGCCAATGATTCAACGCGATAGCCTTTTTCAAGCAAAATATCACGACCAGGTTGGAATGATTTTTCAATCACGATACCGATACCCAATACTTCAGCACTTGCTTGATGAATAAGATCTGCAAGACCTAAAGCCGCTTGACCATTGGCCAAGAAGTCATCAATCACTAAAACTTTATCTTCAGCATTGATGTGCTTTTTAGAAATCGCGATAGTGCTTTCAGTTTGTTTCGTAAAAGAAAACACTTTTGAGCGATACAAATCATCTTTTAAGGTTAAAGATTGATATTTACGTGCAAAAATCACAGGAACACCAAGTTCAAGACCAGCCATTACTGCAGGTGCAATACCTGATGCTTCAATCGTAATGATTTTTGTGATGCTAGCATCTTTAAAAAGACGGGCAAATTCTTGACCAATTTGCTGCATCATCACAGGGTCAATTTGGTGGTTCAGGAAAGAATCGACTTTCAGAACTTCTTCAGAGAGAACGATACCTTCAGCTAAGATTTTCTGTTCCAGAGCGTGCACGGGAGAATCCTCGAGGGGCAGGTGCTTTTTAAAGCAAAAGCGTATTTTAAAAAGCACCGTGAAAAATGCAAGCGAAATTGATCAAATCAATTAATTTGTTGCACCTTTATAGCCCGTTAACAATAAACCGTAAGAGGTTTTATTGTCTTGGTGGGAAACTTTGACAGGTAGGTAATCTAGTTTTGGTGCTAACCAGAAAGTCGTTTGACGGCCTGGTTTATCATGACGCATCACGACTTTCACGGTGTCAAAAGTTCCATAAGTGGTTTTCACTTTTTCAGTGCCTTGTTTCACGAACTTACGAGCTTCAACCTCTTTGGCATCGGCAATGTAGTAATTCGATTTCAAACCACCATTTTTTAAATCTTCACGAATTTGCAATTCAGCATTGAGTTCATCTAACACACCTGATTTCCACGCAAATGAACGCGCTTTATCATCTTTTTTGGTATTAATGGTTTTTGCGCCAGCATTAAAATTAATATTCATGGTGTTGTTGTGCACCAAAATTTTGCTGCTGCGGCTAAAGCTGTTCGAGTGAATTTGGCTGCCATTTAAACTAAAACGACTGGTTTCAGTTGCAGAGGCCATCGCACCAGCTTTTGCTGCGAAAACATACGTCCAGTTATTCCCAGATTGTTTTAGGGTACGTGTTGCAGAACCCAAGTTTTTGCCGTTGTAATTAAACTGGTAGCTTGCTTGGAATGGACTCATGGCAAATGACTGACTTGAGAAACCAGTCAAAAGCAGTGTAGTCGATACCCCAGCAACAAGACCTAAATTTTTCAAAACTGAATGTGCCATAAGTATGGTTTTCCTATTCAATAGAAGTGCGGTGGGCTAAACCACCTGATATGTTTATTATGCGGCTGGATTGTGGAGAATCACGTCACAAATCCGTGCCTAATGTATATATTGTGTAGCGTTTTTATAGGTTCAAGATGCCTAAGTACAGGATAAGTCTAGCTTTCCTTTTGCTTTATAGGCGTGACTTCATCGTCTTTTAAATTTGAATCATCCCAGTCTTCCATCCGTTCTTGCGACATTTTGGTGAACAATGCTGTTAAATTAACATTACCAATCACCACCAATTCGGCCTCACGTAAAACAGCATGGTTGACATGGACTTTGCCCAGTGTGTCGATAATCGATCGACTTTTACCGAGCCAGCGATTCAGGTCTAAATACAGTAAATCATCTTTAACTTTGATCACATTGAGCTTTTCCAAAATCATACCCAATGGATCTTGGTTGAGTACTTTTTGATAGAACCATAACGCCATGCGCACGCCCATCTTATACAGAACATTTGGATACTTTGCTTCAATCACTTGTGTATCACTAATTTGTTCAAATACGATCAATTGGGTTTGTTTGTTGAGTTCCATTTGTACCAGTTTTAAATCAACAGAGAGTGTTATGATCAGCCCGTTATAATCCAATGTGGCATACAGTCGAAGCCAGTCATCATGCAGGTCAGCATGCAAGTCTTTGAGCATTTTCACATTATCGGTGACAAAGCGCTGAAATGTCGCATTTAAAAACACTTGAGACATTGGGAATTCACGCTCATCTTCAATAAATCCTTCAGCTTTTTGGTACACTTGGCGTATACGTTTAGCGATATTGGAAACTAGCGTTTGCATAAGAAGTGCATCCTGACAAATTATGTTTTTTAACGATGTTTATCTTGTCGATTTCTATAAAAACACAAGGTTTTGATCTTGCAGTTTAGCAAAATAAATTGCACCATTTTCATGATTTTAATTGTGCATTATCGATGTGTTGATGGATTTCTCGTTTTCATCAAAAAATGAATACGAGTTTTATTTTATACTGTTTTAAGCAGTTTGGGGAATGCGGCAAATTGTCGGTTTAATGTGATGCTGAAAAAAATAACGTTCATGCCCTTGATGAAAGAGTGGTGGAAAGATCCCATATTTGCAACTGCATTGGCGTTTGCTGCTGTGTTGCATTTGGCTTTTTTAACCATGCAATTTACCATGCCCCAAGAGGCGGATTATAACACCAAAGAAATTGCAGTTTCTTTACGTCCTACGACGGAAAAAATTGAACATGCGGACTTTTTAGCGCAAGCCGATCAGCAGGGCTCGGGGACATTCCGTGAGTCACATCGGATGTCGAGTGACATGCCTGCACCGATGATCGAACAAAAAGCCGGTGAGCAAAAAAGTGAAGCTTTAGAGCAACTGCAACAAAAAAAAGAGCTCAGTTTTGAAGATAAAGTGTTGATGACAACTTTGAGTTGGCAAAAACAAGCGGAAGAAAACAGTCGCAAAAAAGCTGTTGAGGAGTTGAATAGTCAGTTTCAGGCCAAGGCTGCGATGGTGGCGAGTATCGAAGCTCAATATTTACAACGTCAGCAAAACTTTAGCCGTCAGCAAAAAATTAAAACCATAGATGGTATTCAAGCCAAGCAAGATGTTTCTGCGGCCTATATGGAAAAGTTTCGTGAAAAAGTCGAGTTTTACGGTAACCGTTACTATCCTGAAGCGGCAAAACAGCAGCAGCTACGAGGTGAAGTACGCTTAATGGTTATTTTGAACAGTAATGGCGGGATTCGTGCCATTCGTTTGATCGAAAGTTCAGGTTCAAGCTTATTGGACGAAGCTGCAAAAACCTCTGTGCGTAAGGCGGCACCTTTTGGTTTGTTTGATGCCAAAATGAAAGACATCTCAGAACTTCGTATTGTGCGGACTTGGCGCTTCGATCCTGCAGAAGCAGAGTTTGAGGTTCGTTAAAATTCAGTTGTGATAGCGTCGCAAAACTTCGCAGATTTCGACGCTAAAACTTGCATACCATTGGTTTTTCCCCAATTGCTGCGCCACCAGATGTTGTGCATCTTGCTGCCAAGCTCGAATGTCTTCTAAGGTATTCCAGTAGGAAAGGGCGATTTCATGCTCAGCCTCTGTTAGCGCTTCAAAATGTTGACAGTTAAAGTGTGTCAAGGCTTTGTCTCTAAGCTGCTGTGCAGTCGAAAAATACAATTCATCAAGCGTACGAATGCGTGCTTTAAAAATCACGACATATTGCATATCTTTCCTTCCTTGGTTTTTATGACGATAAAAAAAGCGAGCCGTAGCTCGCTTTTTTGGTTCTTAATCTCTTTCCAGATAAGGGTTATCAAACCCCAATTTGGCTAAAATCTCAATTTCCAACGCTTCCATTTCTTCAGCATCTTCATCAGAGGTTTCATGGTCATAGCCCATCAGGTGCAACGTACCGTGTACCAGCATATGCGTAAAGTGGGTCAGGGGTGCTTTGCTTTGTTCTTGTGCTTCTCGAAGAACTACAGGAATACAAATCACCAAGTCGCCAATCGGAAATGAGTCTAAAACTGCCGCCATTTCATCCGGGAGATCGCTCGGAAAAGACAACACATTGGTCGGTTTGTCTTTACCACGATATTCCAAGTTCAATTTGTGGCTTTCGTCATTGTCCACACATGCAATACCGATCTCACAATCACTTTGTGTATCGATATGACGTAAAGCCGTTTCCACGACTTTTTTGATATGCGCACGTTTCACCACCAATTCAGGTGACTGAAAATTTTGCTGCAAGGAGAGATTAAGTTTCAAAATGAATCCTTAAATGTTTTCGTCTTGATGCTGCCCATCAGCTTTAGCATCATTGTCCGCCACCAAGGCCTCCTGACGTGCTTTACGTTCTGCACGTTGTTCAGCCGTGAGGCGATGTTGTTCGCTGTCCCATCCCTCATAGGCTTCAACAATTTTTTGAACCAATTGATGACGTACCACGTCACGAGAGTGGAAGCGAGTAATATGAATTTCTTTGATTTTTTCAATCACACGTAAGGCATGTGCCAAACCAGATTGTTGACCGCGAGGTAAATCGACCTGTGTAATGTCGCCAGTGATTACCGCACGAGAACCAAAACCTAAACGGGTGAGGAACATTTTCATTTGTTCAGGGGTGGTGTTCTGTGCTTCATCTAAAATCACAAAGGAATGATTTAGGGTACGACCACGCATGTAGGCCAGAGGAGCAACTTCAATCACTTGACGTTCTATCAGTTTTGCGACTTTTTCAAAACCGAGCATTTCATACAAAGCGTCGTATAGCGGACGTAAGTAAGGGTCAATTTTTTGGCTCAAATCACCGGGTAAAAACCCCAGTTTTTCACCGGCTTCAACCGCAGGGCGAACCAATAAAATGCGTTGAATTTCGTTGCGTTCTAGCATATCTACAGCAGCGGCGACCGCGAGATAAGTTTTACCTGTACCCGCTGGGCCAATACCGAAAGAAATATCACTTTGTAAAATACGTTGCACGTAGCGTTTTTGATTGGCGCCACGTGGGTTGATCCGACCTTTACGAGTTTGTAGATAAACATTATCTAAACCGGTGTGCTCATTTTCAGAAAAATCTTCCTGAATTTCGCGGTCGGTCTGACTGCCTTGAATCATCATGTGTAAGATATCAGCACTAATCTGTGGATTGGTTTCGGACTCTTCATAAAGACGGTGAAGGAGGCTTTCGGCTCTCTCAACCGCATCGATTTCCCCATCGACAAAAAAAGCATCTGCGCGATGAGAAATTTTGACATCTAAACGTTGTTCAATTTGTTTGAGATGACCGTTATAGGCACCGAGCATGCTTTGTAAACGGTCAAGTGGAATACCAGCAAAAGTTACAGTACGTCGAATCGCTGCAGTCAAGAGAATTCCTTTAAATTGGTCTGACGATTAAGCTTACATTACGCCACGTCAGGCTCAAGATTCAAGAGTTCACCATAAACAAACTTCAAAGTTTTAATATCGGTCACTTCAATCTCTGCAAAACGCCCAACCCATGCAGGATCACCAATGAAGCTGACCAAACGTGTATTGTCTGCAGTACCAATCAGCAAGTTCGGATCTTTGTCAGAAACAGACTCAACCAAGACACGTTGAATGGTGCCTAGCATGGCATCAGTTTTATCAATACTCGATTGTTTAATCCATTGTTGAACTTTGGCAAGACGTTCTTTTTTCACATCTTCAGGGGTGGTGTCTTCAAGTTCTGAAGCAGGAGTACCTGGACGTTTTGAGTAGATGAAACTGTATGAATGATCGAAGTCCATATCTTGGATAAATTGATAAGTTTCTTCGAAGTTCTCGTTAGTTTCACCTGGGAAGCCAATAATAAAGTCGCTAGATAAATGCATATCAGGGCGAACTTGACGTAATTTTGCAATCTTATCGATATAAACATCAATCGTGTGGTTACGTTTCATGGCTTGTAGCACGTCGTTTGAACCACTTTGAACTGGTAGATGCAAGTGAGAAACCATTTGCGGTAAGTCACGGTAGCATTGAATCAAGTCATCGTTAAATTCAAGCGGGTGCGATGTGGTGTAACGAATACGACCAATCCCTGGAATCTCAGCAACTAAACGTAATAAGTCTGCAAAGGTACAGATTTCCCCTTCAAAAGTTTCACCACGGTAGCCATTCACGTTTTGGCCGAGTAATGAAATTTCACGTACGCCTTTTTCAGCTAAAGTGGCAATTTCAGCCAATACGTCATCGAGTGGGCGAGAAACCTCTTCACCACGAGTATAAGGAACTACGCAGAATGAACAGTATTTAGAACAGCCTTCCATGATAGAAACAAAGGCTTTAAACCCTTCTACACGCGGTTCAGGTAAAAAGTCGAATTTTTCAATATCAGGGAATGAAATATCCACCAACTGAATTTTTTCTTTTTTTGGTTTGACCACTTGCTCAGTATGTTGATCCAGCATTTGCGGTAAACGGTGTAAGGTTTGTGGACCAAACACCATATCTACATACGGTGCGCGTTTTTGAATGTTGTCACCTTCCTGAGAAGCAACACAGCCACCAACACCAATCACCAAGTCAGGATTTTTTTCTTTCAGCTTGCGCCAGCGGCCTAACTCAGAAAATACTTTTTCTTGTGCTTTTTCACGGATAGAGCAGGTATTCATCAGGAGAATATCCGCTTCTTTTGGATCGCTTGTCAGCACATAGCCGTGAGAATCACCTAAAAGGTCGCCCATACGTTGACTGTCATACTCATTCATCTGACACCCTTGCGTTTCGATGTACAGTTTTTTCACTGCTCCATCTTGAGCTGGGGTGTGCTGTGGCTGGGTAACAGTGTTATCTGGGGCAGCTTGGGCACTATTGGGGATGAAGGTTTGAACCGTCATGTAGGCTCCTAAAGGAATTTTATGAAAATCAATAACCATACGTGGCTGACAGACAATTCAATCAATTGAATTGTGCAGCTGCGGAGGTCAAAAAGGGGATTTTAAGAATGGGCAATATTTTAGCAGTAATTCACTAGAAACTTACAGCCTAAAATGACAACTCTGCCATATTGATTTATGAAGTAAAAATGTTTGAAAATTAATATTGGCTAATCATAAGGTTACATAACAGAACACAATGCAGAGTTTAGAATTATTAAACTAATTCCTAAACAAAGTTCGATGTGCTGTAACTGAGCAGAATGACATGAAAGAAGGCAAGTGGATGTTAAAACATAATTTTAAACAGAAAAATTACGCTAAATTACTTGCTTTGAGTGTCGGGCTCTCCGGAATTTCTGCGTTTGCCCAAGCCGCAGATGAGCAGTTTAAGGATGCTTTACGTGCTGCGAATGCAGGCAATATTAGTTTATTACAACAATACCAATCATCCATGCAAAATGACGTTTTGGGCTATTATCCAGAATATTGGTTACTGAATAATAATTTGGCTTCACAACCTGCAAGTGCCATTATTAATTTTGCACAGCGCTATCCAAACTCGGCAATGGCAGAAAAATTAGCCGCAGATTATGTTGAAGAAAAAGTCAAACAAGCTGATTTCGCTACAGCACAGCCTGTCTTGCAATATGTGACTAATGCTGACCGTGCTGAAACATGTGCCATGGCTCAAGTCCGCGCAAAGTCGGGCGACCCTCTGGTTTACGCAGAATTTAAAGATGTATGGTTGACCACAAACTCACAACCTGACTCGTGTACGGGCTTGGGCCGTATGATGCTGTCGAGTCCTTTAATGACTCAAGATGACCGCCATCAACGGATGTGGGGACAGTTAAGAGCGGGTCAGTCAGGACAAGCGATTGCGACTGCGCAAACCATTGGCGTAAATATTAATTTGTCACAACTCAACACCATTCAAGCCAATCCACTGAATTATTTATGGTCTGCACCCAAAGCCACAGCTGAAGATCATGCATACCTGATTTATGCGATGGGTCGCTTGGCCGATAGCGACTTAAATGGCGCGATTTCTTCGGTGAAACGTGCAGCAGAAGGCACACCAGCCGATGTACAAAAAGCCCTATACCGTAGTGTCGGGTATATCGGTGGTACAACGGTAATGAAAAATAATTTCAACCGTGAAGTTCTAAATTATCTTGATTTGAGTTATGGACTGCCTTTTAGTGCAGAAGAAGCCGAGATTTATGCGCGACAAGCCATTCGTTTTGGCGCATGGGAAAGTGTCATTCGTGCAATTGATGCGATGAGCGTTTCGCAAAAGCAAGAAGATCGTTGGCAATATTGGTTAGCACGTGCCTCTGAACAACGTGGCGATGCCTCATCTAAACGTGCGGCACAAGACATTTATCGTAAGCTTGCCGTTGGCGATGATTACCATAATTTGTTAGCACGTGACAAAATTGGTCAGTCTTATAACAATATTCCGTCAAATGTGCAGCCTTCGTCACAAGATGCGCAGCGTCTCAGTCAGGATATTCACTTCCGTCGTGCCTTTGCATTGCGCAATATTAATGCATCTGACAGCTATATTAACCGTGAATGGAACTGGGCAGTGCGTCAAGCCTATTTAAAGCATGATGATGGCATGATTCTTGCCGCAGCTAAACGTGCAACCGATATGGGGTGGTATGATCGGGCGATTTATGCGGCAGATCGAACCACTAAACAGCACAATTATGCTTTACGTTATGCTATGCCGCATCAAAATTATGTGGTGAGTCATAGTCGTAATGCCGGCATTGACCCTGCATGGGCTTATGGTTTGATGCGTCAAGAAAGTCGGTTTGTCACTAGCGCACGTTCACATGTCGGTGCCGGTGGTTTAATGCAAATTATGCCAGACACCGCAAAATTGGTGGCTCGTCAGATGGGGGAGAGTTATAACCCCGCTGCATTAACGGATATGAATACCAATATTCGTTATGGCACTTTCTATTTATCGATGATTCAACGTCAATTGAGTAATAGTCCAGTCTTAGCGACCGCAGGTTACAATGCGGGTCCAAATCGTGCTCGACGCTGGCAGCCTGAATATCAAGCGATTGCAGCGGACCAATATACAGAATCGATTCCATTAACGGAAACGCGAGACTATGTAAAACATGTGATGACCAATGCAACCCATTACGGCCTTTTATTAGGTCAGGGGCCACAATCGATTGAAAAAAGAATGCAAATGATTCCATTACGGAATGCGCAATAAATTTTAAAGCAAGATGCGCCTGTTTTTAGGCGCAATATGGGTAAATGATGAATGCCGAAAATGGACATTAGACCTGCTTATCGAATACTGACATCACTGCTCATCGGCAGTGGTGCAGGCTTTGGTATGTCTATGCTTTCGGCTGCACCGGTTGTAAAAGGGTATGTGATGGATGTGCAAATGGTGCCTGCTGTTTGCGCCTATGACCCATTAAAAAGTAAAAAACGTAAATGTCTGGAAGGGTATTCACTCAATATCACGGGTCTATATCCAGAAACCTCTACACGTGATTGCACGACCAATAGTTCAGCTAAACTTTCTCCGTTGCAAGCGAAAGTGGTTGCACGGATTATGCCTGATGAAAATGCTCGCGTGGCGCTTTGGCACAATACCGGCGGCTGTGTCCCAATGAATGCTAGCCAGTATTTCAGAACCATTATTAATCATGCAGATAAGCTAAAAATTCCAGATGAATTGACCAGTCAAGAAACCCAATCCATTCAAGCCAATGTCTTGCGTAATAAAATGTTGCGTATGAACAGCGGATTGGTATCACAAAGTATTGAATTTAACTGTATGCAAACCCGTGGTGGTAGTCTGCTGACTGAGATTAAAATTTGCTATAAAAACAATGGTCAGTACAAAAGTTGCCCTGCGACTATCGTCGGAAATTGTCCTGCAACTTTCATAATTAAAGGTTCTTTCTAAGCTTTTTTCGGCATTTTATTTATATTTCCTATCATACTTTTGTTGAAAAGCATTCTCTTTTACATGCAAGCGTCAAAAGATTGGAGTACAATCTTTGCCGTTTATGATTATTAAGATTAGATAGAACAGCTATTTAATCATTATGACCTTCCTCAATTGGAGATAATTACATGAAGCAAGCAGTTCGTGTTGCCGTTACTGGCGCAGCTGGTCAAATCGGTTATAGCTTATTATTCCGTATCGCAAGCGGTGAAATGTTGGGTAAAGACCAACCAGTTATCCTTCAATTATTAGAAATTCCAGTTGAGAAAGCTCAACAAGCGCTTAAAGGCGTAATGATGGAACTTGATGACTGCGCATTCCCTCTTTTAGAAGGTATGATCGGTACTGATGATCCTAAAGTTGCATTCAAAGATGCTGACTACGCTCTTCTTGTAGGTTCACGTCCACGTGGTCCTGGTATGGAACGTGCTGACCTTCTTAAAGTAAACGGTGAAATCTTCATCGGTCAAGGTCAAGCGCTTAACGAAGTTGCTAGCCGTGACGTTAAAGTTCTTGTTGTAGGTAACCCTGCAAACACTAACGCTTACATTGCAATGAAATCTGCTCCAGATCTTCCAGCGAAAAACTTCACAGCTATGTTACGTCTTGACCACAACCGTGCGTTAACTCAACTTGCTCAAAAAGCGGGTGTTGCAGTTTCTGACATCGAAAACATGACAGTTTGGGGTAACCACTCTCCAACAATGTATGCTGACTACCGTTTTGCAAATGTAAACGGCGAAAGCTTAAAAGACAAAATCAACGATGCTGCTTGGAACAAAGACGTATTCCTTCCAACTGTTGGTAAACGTGGTGCTGCGATCATCGAAGCGCGTGGTCTTTCTTCTGCTGCTTCTGCTGCAAACGCTGCAATCGACCATATGCGTGATTGGGCGCTTGGCACAAACGGCGAATGGGTAACGATGGGTATCCCTTCTGACGGTTCTTACGGTATTCCTGAAGGCGTAATGTTCGGTTTCCCTGTAACTTGCGAAAACGGCGAATACAAAATCGTTCAAGGTCTTGAAATCGACGAATTCAGCCGTGAACGTATCAACTTCACTCTAAACGAGCTTGAAGAAGAACGTGCAGCAGTTGCTGACATGGTTAAATAATTTAATTTTTTAAATTAAATTATAAAAAAAGGCACTCCATTTGGGGTGCTTTTTTATGGCCTGCGAAAAATATCACGCTTAAGTTTTGAACAAAAAATAACACGTTGAGATGCTGTTGCAACTGACAAAGTCAAATAAACAGATAACTATAAAGATGGGAGAAATGTTATTAGTTTGAGGAGAACGGCAATGTTTGATCAACAACCAACGTTGGAACTATTTTTTGAACAATTGGGGTTGGATGCAACTCCGGAAGGCATCGATCAATTTATCGAAACGCATCAAATCACCATGGATGTTCCATTGCATGAAGCGCCATTTTGGACGAAGTCACAGCGTGACTTTATTATCAGTCATTGGAAAAAAGATGATGACTGGGCCATAGTGGTCGATATTTTAAATGAACAATTGCATACAGAACATAAGCTTTCCGGATCATGCAAAATCTAAATACAATTTGAAACAACAAACCTAGTTTTATCGCTAGGTTTTTTTAGCTTCATCATATAAGTTAATTAAATAATAAATGACAGATTAGTTGATAAGGAGGGCGAGATGCTCAATCAAAATAAACCATCCTTAGCTTTATTGTTTTCTCAATTGGGGTTAGCCAGCAGTCCAGCTGCGATCGAGTTATACGTACGTACGCATCAGCTTGCCGCAAGTGAAAATTTACATGATGCGCCGTTTTGGAATAAAGCGCAGCGTGATTTTCTAATCAGTCATTTAGTACAAGATGATGATTGGGCTATTTGGATTGATGAGCTGAATCAACAGTTACATATGGATGCATATAAGCTGCAGCTGGCATAGATTTCATTTCTCTACAAATAAAAAACACCTCTTCGGAGGTGTTTTTTATTTAGTGCAGTTTACTTTGGCGTAATTCTGCAAACCACTCTTCTTGGCGATAAGGATTAAATGCAGGATGCTCAAGTAATGTGGTCAGTTTGAATTCTTGAGATTTGCTGTATTTATATAACCAGTGGCGGGTTAACGCAGGTTCTTGTTTTACTGCAGAGGCATAGGCCAAATAGAAGTAGATGTCGCCATGTTCAGCTTTGGACATCGGTTTCATAATCTGCTGGGTAATCAGGGCATAGCGCTGCTCTTTGGTGATTTCAAAAAATACCATATAGGCTTTGGCTAAATGCACAGACAAATTGATGTATAGCTCAATCGGCATTTCTTCAAATTCAATCCGGCTTTGCTCAAGTAGAACAATGGCTTCTTGCAGAAAATACACTTGTTCTTGATGGTTCTTACTTAAATTAACCAATTGCAGGCGTAAGTCTGCACGCTCAAGGGCAAGTTCAGGGCTGTTGCCTTGTAGAAATAATTGATCGGTTTCGCCAATACGTTGAATAATTTTATGACTGTTTTGACGCATCGGGTACATCCTCATCTATGAATGACTCATATATGAGGATAGTTTAAGGGATTTAAAGGAGGAATCTCGAATTACCACATCGAGTTGTCATTACGTAGCCAAGCCGTAATCGATAAACGTTGATGTTTAGCTTCGAGTACCTCGTGTAATAGGTCACTTTGGAATAATGCAATGCGATTCGGTTTAGGTTCTAAAATATGCCAAACATCATTCTTATCTTGTAAGCGCAATTCACCGCCCCAGTCGGCTTGCCAATGTTCATGTAAATAATAAACCGCTGAAATGACACGTCCATTTTTGCCTTGAGGATTATCTTTATGCAGAGCATAAAATTCACCTGCGTTATAACAGGCAAAATGTGCTTCGACTTCGTGAATGCCAGAAAAAAATGCGCGATTAAATTGTTCTGATAAATGTTCTAACGCTTGAACGTGTTCTTGTGCGACATCTAAGGTGTCGTTAATCCATAAAATATGATCACTTCTAATTTTACTGATGACCCCATTTTGTACGGCTGCATCCCTAAATTTATTTAAATTTGACATACATTCTTCAACAAGTGCATGTATATATTCAGCAGGATAAGCGTCATCAATAATGCTAAACCCGTGTTGATCTAAATCATCGAGGATTTGATCAACCGGCCAAGACTTTGGGAGAAAGGCTGTTTCCATATACGAACCATAAAGTTGTGGAAAAAAAGGTGACGTATTCTAGAGCAAGAATAGCATCGGAATGAAACTATTTTTCATGCTAAAATGTCCGTTGATATCAGGAATTAAAGAAACATGAATTACCGTCACCATTTCCATGCAGGCAACTTTGCCGACGTGATGAAGCACGTTTTGCTGCTTCAGTTATTAAGTCGACTGAATGCAAAAGATAAACCTTATCGCTATGTAGATACACATGGTGGTGCGGGTAAATATGATCTTTCGACCTCTGAAGCACAGAAATCAGGTGAGTTTTTAAATGGTATTCATCGTTTAGTTAAGCTCGATGATTCGATTAAACGCAATGCGCCTGAAGGTGTTCAACAATATTTAAAAGTTGTTGAAAAAATGCGTGAAAACTTTGGTAAAGGTGCTTATCCAGGCTCTCCATGGTTTGCACTTGAAGGCATGCGTGAAACTGATAAAGCAACGATTTTTGAAATGCAGCGTGATGTATTCCAACAATTGCGCCACAATATTTTTGATAAACGTGCAGGCTTGCATGAGCGTGATGCTTACGAAGGTTTACTGGGTGTAATTCCACCAAAAGAAAAACGTGGTTTGGTCATGATTGACCCGCCTTACGAATTAGAACGTAAAGATTTTCCACAGCTTGTAGAATTGTTGGTGGCTGCTTATAAAAAATGGCCGACAGGCGTTTTTGCGGTATGGTATCCAATTAAAGACCGCGCAATGATTGAACGTTTTGAAAAGAAAATGTACAAAACCGGCATTCGTCGTCAGTTGGTTTGCGAAATTTGTGTATGGCCAGATGACACTCCAGTCGGTCTAAATGGTTGTGGTTTATTGGTGATTAACCCACCTTGGAAATTCTCTGAAGATGCGGACGAAGCATTACAATGGTTGTTCCCACATCTTCGTATGAATGAAAATGGTGGTCATGCAGCCGTACGTTGGTTGGTTGGCGAATAATTTTAAACTTGAAAAAGAAAGGTCACAGTTAGGATCGAACAATGACAAATACAAATAAACCTGAGCGGGAAATTTCTTCAAAGGATGAAAATGCATTTGATGGCATTACATTTGAAGTTGAAGAAGAGGAGCATACCCATGAAGGGCATAAAGTGAAACGTCGTGGGATCTATCTGTGGCCAAACTTGATTACAACTGCAGCGTTGTTATCCGGCTTTTATTCAATAATTGCCAGTATGAATGGTGAGTTTCAACAAGCCATTTATGCTATTTTTCTTGCAGCATTATTTGATGGTTTGGATGGACGTGTCGCACGTGCTATCGGCGCACAAAGTCCATTTGGTGAACAGTTTGACTCCTTATCAGACTTGCTAGCATTTGGTGTTGCACCTGCCATTTTAATGTATAGCTGGAGTCTAAATGACTTAGGCCGTATTGGCCTGGCAGCATGTTTTGTTTACACCGCATGTGCAGCCTTCCGTTTGGCACGTTTTAACGTACAAATTGGGGTCGTCGATAAACGTTACTTTATTGGTGTTGCAAGTCCACTCGCAGCCGTTATGATTATTTCATTGGTATGGGTAGGTATGGATATCCCTGCGGTCTTCGACTTACGCGAAATAGGTATTCAGATTTTTAATGCGGTAGTGATTATTGCAGTGGGTCTATTGATGATCTCAAATGTAAAATACTATTCATTTAAAACGGTGGATCGTCGCCGTGTTCCATTTGCGGTGTTACCAATCATAGTCTTTGTTTTAGCTGCTGTAACGTATAATATTCCAATGGGTATTTTAATTATTTCAGTAATTTATGCATTGTCTGGCTTTGTCACAACCTTAATGGCAAAAAAGGCTGAAGCATGAGTTAAAACATGAAATAAAAATGAAAAGGAGCTTGATATGCAGATATTTCAAGATTTCTTGGATCAATCAAGACGACTGAATCAAGCTCCAGATTTACAACATAAAAAAATAAATCTACATGCGCCGAATATGCCATATCCTTCAGTCCATTATGGACTTTGTCTACCGAATCTTCCTGCGCCCTTACATTATCTTAACTTTATGAGTTGGCTCGGGCAGCCTCAGATTCCCGCTTTTCAAAATCCTGCGTCCATTCAACAAGACGAACTCAATACAGCCACAGTAATGACCAGTGTGAGTGGTCATATAGTTGGGCAATTACAATCATATTCCATCAAAGACGACTGTAGTCTGAGTGAGACCGTCTTTAAATTTAGAGACAAAGAACTGATTGGTTGGGATGGTGCGGTATTTCAAATCCATCGAGAAGATACTGAACTCAGTTTAGATTTGTCCGTGCAAACTACCGATATTTCTTCGTGTTTAATTAAATTAAGATTGGGTCTTGCTGAATATTGGTCAGTGATGTGCCAATGTGAAGGGCAAATCAAATTTCAGGGCCAGATGTATGATGTAAATCAGTTGGCGGTATTATCTTATGCACAAATACGCAAGTTTCCATATTTACCTTTAGCGTTTTATACCCATCAGGTAATCAACCTTAGCCGACAGCGTCAAATTATCTTTATGCAAACGCGAGATCGTTATAACAATATTTTGAGTTCGCGTTTATATCTAAGAGATTTAAATCAGCAGCAAGTGTTCATGGCAGACCAAGGTGTGTTCTTTAAAGTCATGCGCGTTTATCCCGTTGTTAAAACCCCCAATTTGCAAAAAATGTATTTGCCACGTGAATTTGAATGGATTTACCAAAATGACAAAATGAAAATACATGTACAAGCGCAGAGCCGTGGGGATTTTAAATTTGGACTCGGCGCAGGTTATGCAGGAAGCTTTAACTATCAAATCAAAATCAATGACGAAATTGAGTGTGGGGAAGGTGGATACTGTGAATATGTCGATTGTCGAGCTTTGAAATGGCAAGAAAAGAATGAAAAAGATAAATTAACGGACAAATATGGAAATATTGTCCCTTTTATGCTCAAAAAATAGTAAAAAAAACTCAATTTAGTAGAATAAATAAACAAACGTAATGGAAAATTAAAAATAAATGGAAAAGGGTATTGCAACGGTTCTGAAATGCTGTAGAATGCACATCCATCGGCGGTGATGTTGATTAAAACTTGTTTAGAAACAAAGATTTAGCCTAAAGGGTGTAATCTGAAAATCTTGAATAAGTTTAAAAATAATCAATAAAACCTGTTGACTTTCTTTCGATAGAGAGTAATATAGCCGACCTAGCTTGCTGCTGACGAAGTAGCAAGAAGATCATTAAGAGATTATGAAGAACAACTTGTGTGGATTTTTACCGGTTGATCGATCGAAATTATTTTCATTGATTGATGGTAGAAATTACTCGAAGTTTATTTGAGAAATTAAAGTCAGAAAATTGATGAGCCAAGATTTGTAGCCATAAGCTACTAATGATTTTTAACTGAAGAGTTTGATCATGGCTCAGATTGAACGCTGGCGGCAGGCTTAACACATGCAAGTCGAGCGGGGAAAGGTAGCTTGCTACCTTACCTAGCGGCGGACGGGTGAGTAATGCTTAGGAATCTGCCTATTAGTGGGGGACAACATTTCGAAAGGAATGCTAATACCGCATACGCCCTACGGGGGAAAGCAGGGGACCTTCGGGCCTTGCGCTAATAGATGAGCCTAAGTCGGATTAGCTAGTTGGTGGGGTAAAGGCCTACCAAGGCGACGATCTGTAGCGGGTCTGAGAGGATGATCCGCCACACTGGGACTGAGACACGGCCCAGACTCCTACGGGAGGCAGCAGTGGGGAATATTGGACAATGGGGGGAACCCTGATCCAGCCATGCCGCGTGTGTGAAGAAGGCCTTTTGGTTGTAAAGCACTTTAAGCGAGGAGGAGGCTACCTTAGTTAATACCTAAGGATAGTGGACGTTACTCGCAGAATAAGCACCGGCTAACTCTGTGCCAGCAGCCGCGGTAATACAGAGGGTGCGAGCGTTAATCGGATTTACTGGGCGTAAAGCGTGCGTAGGCGGCTTTTTAAGTCGGATGTGAAATCCCCGAGCTTAACTTGGGAATTGCATTCGATACTGGGAAGCTAGAGTATAGGAGAGGATGGTAGAATTCCAGGTGTAGCGGTGAAATGCGTAGAGATCTGGAGGAATACCGATGGCGAAGGCAGCCATCTGGCCTAATACTGACGCTGAGGCACGAAAGCATGGGGAGCAAACAGGA